>JAHBAL020000486.1 GCA_018500105.2 Anaerolineae bacterium | reverse complement strand
TTTAATTCTGCTATCTCATTTTCCAATGCCATATACTTGCTTACTTACTCTAGTTTAACTCACTTTTTAGGGAAGCTGCGCTCCCCCCTAAGCTTTTACAATAAATTAAAAGCAGCGGTTATCTCCTCACCTTGGGGAGAGGGACAGGTAAGCACGGGCAAGATTATTCCTCCCCTCAGGGAGAAGGAACAAAATGACAACGTTTACACACACGGCCATTATTTCACGCGCCACAAATTTGCGCTCGCCAGCGGCGAATGTGCAACAGATCGTGGCGGTTATGCCACGTAGCGCGGTGGTGCAAGTGCAGCGTATTGCAGGCACATGGGCCTATGTTAATTTTGTTGGGCGCAATCGCGAGGGTTGGTGTGTTACAGACACATTAATAAACTTATATAGTGAAGCGAACCCAACCGAAAAGAATTACGCCGATTCTGAGTTGAACACAGGTCATGAGGTGTTATTGACTTATTTACGCGATAGCAACTATGAAACCACCGAAAAGCTGGCCCGCCGTTTGGCAGACCAGCTTGGGCGGCTGGCGACCGCCGATGCACAACTGGCGCTGCTGAAAACGCTCTTGCACGAGGTGAAAACGGCAACACAAAGCCTATGGCGACGCAATGTGTTGCGCGTGTTTGGGCGCATTTTCGAGCAATATCAAACCCGTGCCGAGCAGCCAATTGCCCAATTTGCACGCACCGATGCCATGACCGACACCCTTCGCGCCTTGCTGCGGCGTGACACCACAACCGCCGTGCTGCATGACGTATTGTGGATTTTGGACAGCTATGCGTATCCGTGTTTTGTGGCACAAGGCGATGTGCAGCAACTCATTCGCAACACCAGCCTTGACAGCGCCGTCAGGTTTCGCGCAATGGGCGTGTGGCGACGATTAATGTATGCCAAAACCGGCGCATTAACCGACGCCGAATTGAATTTTTTGCTGGCCCAAATGAATGACAGCGATGAATGGGTGCGGGCCGAGGGTTATTTTTGCTGTGAGGTGCTAAAGCCGGAGCATTTACCGCCAGCACATCGCACACGGGTGATGATGGGGCTGGAAAACGCATGGCAGCACGAAAATGCGCAGACGATTCGCCCCAACCTTGCCCGTGCGATAGACCATTTTAATGGCAACCAAACATTGCTAAAGACGCTGCGAATGGACTATGAGCAACGCGATTTGCCAAATGAAGTAATGAGCGCCGACGGGCAAACCAAGGTGCGCTCAAGTTTGCCGCTGCAAACCCTCAATCAATATGTGCTGTTGCTTGAGCGCCAGAAAAAGATATTTTTTGAGCTGATGGGCGGCGAGTTTCATCAACCCTTAAGTGGTGACCCCAGCCGCGTGATGACACTGATCGTGTATGGCTCACGCGAGGTGTATCGCCAACATATGAGCGGGTTTGTCGGCTTTGGGGCCGATGCTGGCGGGCTATACATCGAACAATCGGCGACGCTATATACGTTTGAGCATGATAAAACGGATGCTTACAGCACCGAAGATTTGATTAAACACGAATACGGGCATTATTTGCAAGGGCGCTATGTTTATCCGGGCATGTGGGGCGAGGCTGGCTATCACCACGAGCCAAAAGGCTGGGCCGACGAAGGCATGGCCGAATTTTTGGCTGGGATCAGCATTGATAGCGCAGGCCAATATGAATTGGCTGAACGCGAGGTGTATGTTAAACCCGAAAAGCTGTGCAATGGCGACCCGCTGTGCGATCTGAATGCCCTCATTCGGCGGCGTGAGGGTTATGAGCAGCAAAACGGGACGCAGTTTGACTATATGAATGGCTGGGCTTTGGTGCATTATTTGATGAAAGAACGGCGCGAGATTGCACTGAAGTTGTATTCGGCTTTGCGGCGCAACACCTATCGGGCGGATGATTTTGAGCGCATTTGCGGGGTGTCGCTGGCACAATTGCAGGCCGATTGGCACGCCGCCATGCGGCATTGGTGCGCCAATCGCAGCGATGCGCCAGCGGGCGACACCACGACATGTATGCTGTATCGAATCGGCGATGGGCCAATGCCCGCCTTGCCGCAAGGCGCGTCGGGCGAGGCGGGGCAACCTACGCATATAGTGCGTTTGGTTCGCTAGGTAAATGTGCCAATATAAAAGGAGAACAATGAGCGATCAGGTAAATTTAAATATTGGCGGGAATGTTTCGACCGGTGGCGGAAATGTGGCCGGGCGAGATATTACGATCAACAACACTTACAACCTAGGCGGTGGGCAAAACCCACCGCCCGACAATGGAACAAGGATGGTTAGCAGCAACCCTTGTGAGTGGAGTGGCAATTATTTGCAAAATCTGCGCGATGTGTTGGCCGACTTGTATTTTGAGATGGGCCAAGCGCGGATGATGGCAAAAGAGGCGGGGCTGAATGTCGGTTTAATCTCATTTCATCCAAGCTCGGTGGTGAATTGGTTTAATATTTTGAGTTTTGCCTGCAATGCTGGCAAACTAGAAGCGGTGATTGACCGCGCATTGAAAGATTACGCGACGAATGCCGTTTTGCAACAAGCGAAGGCCGGTGCTTTGGATAGCACACGTGGGACGGATATTCGCAAGACAGCGTGGCAGGAGCCTGTTTCTGCCGATCAGCTCGAGAAACTAATGGGGGCACAATCCACCTTGCTGCCCATCCGCTTTTTGCAGAAGGGGCAAGACTATGCGCGTGCAGTCGTCAGAATCGCAGGGCCGCTCGGCTTGGGCACAGGCTTTTTGGTTGCCAATAACATCCTCATCACCAATCACCATGTGATCGAAAATGCAGAGCAGGCACGGGTGGCAGTGGCGCAATTTAATTACCAAGAAAATGCCAATGGCTTGCCAGATGTGAGCGAAGAGGTCAAATTGGAGCCAGATCGCTTTTTCCGCACGTCTGAACAACATGACTGGACCGCTGTGGCAGTGAAGGGCGATATGAATGCCAAATGGGGGGCGATTCCGATGCAACGCTTGCCTGCCAACCCCAAGAAAGACGATTTCACCATCATCATTCAGCATCCGGGTGGGCGTATGAAGCAAATCGCCTTGTATCACAATGTGGTGACGGCGGCAGATGACAACGTGGTGCAATATTTGACCGACACCGAACCCGGCTCATCGGGCGCGCCGGTCTTCGATACGCAGTGGCGTTTGATTGCGCTGCATCACAGCGGCGGCTGGCTGCGCGAGCCGGGCACGAAGCTGTCGGTGTATCGGAATGAGGGGATTAATATTAATCGGGTGATTGAGGGAATTAATCAGTAAGAGAAATTAAATGATGCGCTGCTCAGAACACCTAACTGAAATTTCAATACTGCTGGCAACGAACTGTGGCATAAACACAGATAATGCCATTGTGCTCGCGGCTAGTATCGGTATTGATTCAAGCAGAATCAGTGAAAAGCAAAATGCCTTAAAAACTTGGTTTGATATCCTAGAGATTGCGGATCAAAATGGCGCACATGTTGTTGAACGATTAATTGCTAAAGCAAAAGCAAGTTATGGAAACCCTCAAACACATCAAAAAATTGATGAGTTCTTTAGTGCATATTTAAAATGCATCACTGAGCCTTTGCAAAACCCCTATCCGGGTGGGTTACAACCATTTGGTATTAATCACAAAGAATATTTTTTTGGGCGAGAAAAGGAGATTACAACAACACTCGAAGAATTAAAACACTATGGATATGTTGTTATTTATGGCAGATCTGGTGGGGGGAAGTCATCGTTATTAGTAGCCGGAGTATTAAAAGATATTGAAGATACGTATGTATTGTTTAAAAATTCGCCTATTCGTCCAAGCCATCTTACTCAGCAAGAAATCGAATCAATAACGCAGTCTTCAGAGCAGCGCTCTTCAGAAGAACAGTACGGAAGGCCTTTACTATTTGCGTTTGACCAATTCGAGGAATTATATGGATCACAAGTAAATACAAGTATTAAACAGAATATGATCGAATGGTTAAAAAAGAATATTCAAGTTGCACGCACAACACAAACAATAGCCATTATTATTTGTGTGCGATCCGATTTTATTGATGAGCTGATAGAAGATAGTCTATGGCCCAAATTACCGAGTATGTGTATATGTGTGTTGCCGCTTGAAGGAGATGCTTTAAAAAAGGCTATCGCTGCACCCGCAAGTAAGCAAGGAGTCAAAGTAGATGCTGCGTTATTAGAAACCATTGCTAAAGAGTCTGAAGATCAACAAGGCGCATTACCTCTTGTTCAAGAGGCAATGCATCAGCTATGGGAGAGAGTTATTAAGCAAGATAAGCGGGGAGTCATTTCGCTGGCTGATTATCGAGCTGTTACTAAAAGTGCTGGTCTGGCCACTATTATTTCTCGTTATGCAGAAGAGGTTTATTATGGAGAATTTGATGATAAACAAAAGGTCATTGCAATGCGATCATTTATCCGCATGGTGGAATTTACGTCTGGACGTAAGAATGTGCGGCGGCAGCAAAAACTATACGACTTTTATTCCTGTGATTTTTCAAAATTAGAGATTGAAAAAGTTTTAAACACTTTATTAAAAAAAAGATTAATTACCATAGATAAGGAGGATGAGTCATCAATCAACATAATTAATATCTCGCATGAAATTTTGATAGGCGAATGGCAACAGCTAAGGACTTGGATAGAGCAATACCAAAATGCTGAGGTTCAACGACGAGAATATCACAAAGAGGTTATTAAATGGAAAATGGCTGTTGGGCTAGAAAAGCGAACCATAGAATTAAACAAAAGTCTTTCTGGAGGGATAAAAAAATGGACTGATGAACATGGTGACAACCTAGGGGTTTCAAATGACTTTCAAAATTTTTTTCGCAGCAGCAAAAAAACAAGCCTAGAAAATAGATTAGTTCAATTATTATTTATCACAACTCTTCTCAGTCTATTTCCTTTAGGTCTTATAATATATCAAAAATATTTACTGCATGTGATATATTTATCAAATTATTCAATAGAGTTTAGTGGATCAAAATTACTTTTTGAAGATTTATATGACTCAGATAATCATATTGAACTATTTATTGAGCCTTTTAAGCTAGATCAATTTGAAGTGAGCAATCGTCAGATGTGCTTATATCTGCGATGGAAAAATGTATTATCACCTTGGAGTTCAGAGATAAGTAACTATTGCAATGTGGAGCCAGGTTATCCAGCAGTAAATGTTGATCTAAATGAAGCCAGCAGCTTTTGCAGTTTTATTAGTGGTGAGATCCCAAATGAATTGCAGTGGGAGTATGCAGCTCGTGGTGGGAAATCAATCGAAGAACGTCCTTATCCTATTGGAAAATATTTCCACCCTGGGGAGAATAATGTGGGGACAAACGCTGTAACCTTTGTTACATCAACTGTTGCATCAACAAAAGATATCACAGCAAAAGAACCTTATCATATGACAGGGAATGTAAGGGAGTGGACTATATCACCAGCACTACCTTATACAGATACTTTTTATTTGGCCCCAATTAACCGCAACTCTGATTCGGTAAGCGTCATATTGAGAGGAGGAAG
>JAHBAL020000573.1 GCA_018500105.2 Anaerolineae bacterium | reverse complement strand
GTCTCGTGGGCTCGGAGATGTGTATAAGAGACAGATGTTAAGCAAGGTGGTTTTGCCGCTGCCGCTCGGCCCCATCAAACACAAAATTTCGCCGCGTTTGACATTCAGCGTCACCCCCCGCAAGGCAGGCACGGCCTCTTTACCCATCACAAAGCTTTTGTGCACATCCTCAATCTGCACAATGTAGTCTTGGCTGTTGTGTGTGTCTTGGCTAAGCCCCGACAAGTCATCTAAGCTGTGAGGCGTTGCCACGCCATTTCGTTTGGCTAAATCGCCGTCGCCGCGATCGTTTTTTTGTCGCCACTTAAACATAAGCATCCCGCATAAACATCATTCATATTTATGCACTACCGCCACTATAAACGAAATTTGTAAAATTGTTATGAACTCAATGTGTCAGCGGCCCCGCCCAACCCGCACCTTGGCATGAGCGCGTTGAAAGGTGTTTTGCATCAGCACCGCGCCTTCCTCCATGTTTGGGGTTTCGCCCAGCACCCGCCCACGCACACCAAAATCGGCCAAAACCTTGAAGAAGGCTTTGTAATTAATATCAGATTCGTCGAGGTTAAGGTGATTTTTTTCGCCCTTAGCGGTATAGGCGATGCCGCTAAAGTGGATGTGCATGTGCTGCAAAGCGCGATCGCCCAGCCCCTCGCCGATCTGATGCAACGCCCGCGCAAATTCGTCATACGTATTAAACGAGCCATCGCCGGGGCGGGCGTGTAAATGGGCAAAATCAACGCAGGGCAGCACATTGTCAAACTCGCGGCTCCACGCGATGATCTCGGTCAATGTGCCCAGTTGTGCGCTTTTGCCCATCGTTTCGGGTCGCAATGTCACGGCGGTGCCTTCGGATTTTAAGATCGTCACCACCTCGGCCAAGCGCCCCAAGCCAATTTGATAGGCTTCAGCAGGTGTTTTTTTCATGTATGCGCCAGGGTGAAAGATGATATCGGTCGCACCGGCCTTGTAGCCAGCCCGCGCCGCTGCCAGCAAACGCTCGCGCCCAGCCAGCCACATCTCCTCGGTTTCGGCGTTTAGGTTGATGAAATAAGGCGCATGAACACTGATAGCGACATCGTTTTCGAGTGCCGCCGCCTTGATTTTGGCGCAAGTATCATCGCTGACACGCACACTTTGCACCCAGCCAAGTTCGAGAGCGCTCAGGTTTAGCTCGCGGATGCGTTGCACCCCGCCGATACTGCCCCCATTGGCAGGGGCGCTTTTAGGCGTGCCGACTGTGCCAAATCGTAGCGGCAGGTCTAGGTGGGTGGATTTGCTCATCATTTATCCTTCGTCGCGCCATTTGGCAAAAACAATGAGCGTGGCATAACCCATGAGCATCATGGCAGAGACAAGGACGGCAAAGCCAAGCGAGCGGGCATGGGCCTGCGGGGCGAGAAAAGGCGCGAAGATGTCGCTGGCTAATTCCCACGGCTCAGTGATGATATCCCAACTATTCCAACGCATGAAACGCCCCAGATACACACCAAAACCCGCCGCCCCCGAAGCCAACACCACAAATAGCCAGCCTGACAGCCAGCCAAATGCGCGGCTGACCCAATCGTGCATGAGCCACAACGACAAAAAGCCGAGCATGGCCCCCAGCCACGCAAAACTAAACATCATCACGATATCGAGCCACAAGAAACGATTTTCGGCTACGGTGCGCAAATGCACCAAGTCGGTGACTAAGTAAGGCGCATTGGGGAAGAAAAGCAACCACAGTGCGGCAAAAAATAAGGCCAGCACCGATTGTCTCGGCAAATGATGCACGATATAGGCGCTAATAAATGGAATCCACGCCAAAAGTAAATTCCACAGCAAAAAGTAATAGGCAAAGCGCCCAGCCAGCACCCCACGTGCAATGAGCATCGCCAGAACAAATAACGAGCCGCCGCCAAGCACAGCAAAGGCTGCACAGGCGCGACGGCTAAGCCAACGGGAACTGTGTGGGCGGGCGGGTGAGGCCGGTGGCATTAAGAGGTTAGACATAGTGCGATTAAAACCCAATGATCATATGCAATACGATCAATCGTTGCCTGACGTTTCAGCTACGCCCCAATGACACGCGCATAACGATTTAGAGCAGCCTTTTAAATGAGATGCGCTTATGACGGCACAACCGGCAACCAGCCATAAATGCGTGTACCAAAACCTATATCAGATTCGATATGACAATCGCCGCCGTTGCTTTGGGCACGATTTTGCATAATGCTCAGCCCATAACGCCCTTCGACGCGGGCTTGGGCTGGGCGATCAGCGCCGATGCCAAGCCCATCGTCGTTAATCTCAAACTCAATTTGGCGTGTGACCACATTGTGCCGAAACGACGCAGTGACGATAGAGGCGTGGGCATGTTGAATGACGTTATCAAAGGCTTGCTGCACAATGCGATAGAGTGCCTCGCGTTGTAAGGCGGTGGTGTGATTGACCACCGCTGGCTCGCAAAGCACGCGCACCTTTAGGCCGCTGCGGGCAGCCACCCGTGATTCGAGGGTGCGCAACGAATTGGCAAAATCGTGATCGAGTGTGATGGGCGAAAGGCTGGAGCGCAAGCGTCGCACCAACAACGATTCGCGCCGAATTTCTTCTTCATATTGGGCCAGCAATTGCTCGGCTTTCGAGCCATCGCCTTGGCGGGCGCTTTCGAGCAAGGTTGCCATGTAAATGGGCAAACGGCCCAAAAACTGTTGGGTGCTATCGTGCAATTCGTTGCTAATGTGTTTGCGTTCGCGCTCTTGGGCTTGGGCAATTTGAAACGGCAAGCGTTTTAGGGCTTCAAGCTGCTCATGGCTCAACAAAATCAACGCCACATTGCTGGCAGCAGTATCTAGCAAATGCAAATCGAGTGCATAAAAAACAGCTTCATCACGTCTTTTGCCAAATGTGAGCAGGCCGAGGCAACGTCCGCTGGTATTTAGGGGAACAAAGGCCGACATTGATCCAAATAACCCAAGCATTGTGCTGGTGTCGAGTGTGGGCACTGGCCCATTTTCATGCGCCCACGCCTTGGTTTGCCAGTTGGGGGGCAAGGCAAGTTGGGCACGCTTCATTAAATAGGCTGGGTTGTTTAGCTCGGTCTCAATCATTGCTGGCAACAACTTCATGTCGCCTGCGTTTTCGGTTTTTGCGCCCAATAATTCAAATGTTTGGTCAATTTCGCGCCATAACCAAATGGCACAACGATCGAGCGCATATTCTTTTGTGAGCATATCCACAATTTGCTGAGTACTGGTTGGCTGCTGTAAATCTTGGTGACGTGCAATCAAATTTTGGCTGATTTGCTGAGCGATGATATGCCAGTTAAACATACGCCACATCCAGCTCTGTTTTTTGATCTGCAACGAGGTATATTCGGCAGCAATCAATATCACAAAAAACAGCGGGATTACGGGCGTAATCCAAAATTCATTCGTCACTGAGATGGCACGTATCAATAAATCGAGCATAGAGGCGATACAAACCGAGGTGATCATGGTCGCTGTAAATACAAAGAGCGAATCAAGTTCATGAAAAGTTTGATGACGCAACGCAATGCTGACAATCATTAAACCTGCAACCATATAAAATGGTCGAAAATTAAATTTTATCTGATTCATGGTCTGCAAGATTTGGCTCCAAGCTTCAGATACTTCAGACGAAAACCAATTGATTTGATGGGTTTGGAAATATACCGTAGCCCAGAAAAACGATCCGATTACCGCGAGTATAGGAATTGGCAACAAGGCCAGCCTATTTGTGTTGGGTTGTCTTGTATATTTCCATAGGCTTTTGATGCTCCCCAACACAAAGACGAGCATGATTGCCGCGTAAAACAGTCGTATGCCAGCCAAGAGATTAAGCTCCCACATCTTGGCGATCGTGGCTTGTAATCCTAATAAATAAGCTGCATAAGGGATAACCGCCACTAAAGCGATGGCTATTGCCACCAAACCTAGCAGACGAGACCATCGCTCAATATTTTGCACAGGGTAAGGAAAAGTAAATAACAAAAAGACAACTGGCAAGCTATATGCCCCATAGACCAACCGCGACATAAGCTGGATAGGATGATCTATTGGCAAAATAGCGGTATTGGCAAAGATAATTGAGCTAGGGATGCCACGATCATCTTGGCGCAAAATAAAGAAGATGGCTGCGATTACACCAGCAATCGCCTGCCAATTAAACATTTGGCGTGTGTTTAAAAGACACAAAGCCAATAAAAAACAAGTGATGGTGGGGATTCCAAATTGAAAAATCAATTCGAGGTAGCGCAACCATGAAAACACCTGAATTTCAAACGCCTCGTGCCTCATATTCGATTCTGGCTGATATGGCAAAATATATGAAACCATCACCTGCGTTTGCCCAGCTTGCCACGCTTTTAGCACAGGGTTTGTGCTACCATTTACTGGCTCGCCATTTACGGCAATGATACAAGTGCCGGGCGGGAAATATTGGGTGTTTTTCCAAACCGAGGGAGTCGCTGCGTCAACTTGATAGACTTCGGTCGTCCAGTTACTCAGTATCACACCCAAATAAGGTTGACCAATATCAAGCGCCAAGCGCCCATAAACAAGTAAAACAAACGCAGTGGCAGCGAACAAACAGATTCGCAAAATTTTACGCATAGGAACAACAACGGCTTTGTGCTATACCAGCCATAGGGCTTTTGCCAATAATAGCACGGTATCAAGATGGTGGGGGGCTTCATCGAGGCCTAATTTGCTGAGCAAACGGGTTTTGTGGGTGTAAATGGTTTTGGGGTCCAAATTCATTTGCTCGGCAACATAATTGACCTTTTGGCTGGCGGCTAGGCGCTCGGCCACGATGCGTTCTTGAGGCGAAAGTGCCGCCAGATTTGCCAAAATCGTTTTTACCCAGCGTGCTTCTTCGGGGGGCAAATTGTCAATGACGTGGCGCTGCCATTGGGGCATATCCACCACATCGGGGTCTATCACACCCCGCCCTTCCATTGCGTCATACAACGAACGCATCAGATGCGAGATCGAGCGGCCTTTGAGCACATAGGCGATCCCACGCATGCCAGCGCGTAACAGGTCTGAAAATTCGCCACCAAAATCGTCGTGGGCGGTGAATAGCACCACGCCCATATGCGGGCTGTGTTGCTTAAATTCGCGGATGAGGGTGATGCCGCCACTGACCTGCATTTTGGGTCGCGCCACCGAAATATCTTCGGGCAAACGCGCGTCTATGATGGCGGCAGAAAACGGGATCATTTTAAATAGCCGCCGCGCCGTCACCATGTCTTGTGCCGTTTGCACTTCGTAGCCTTTTGATCCCAAATAGGTTTTTAGTCCATCTAAATTAAAGGCATCGTCGTCTACCAATAAAAGCCTAATTTGCATCCCCATCACTCACTCCCCCTAATTTTATCTGTGCATCACCCAAATTCAAACGCCTGCCCACACCTAAGCATCCAGCCCAAACCATCAACAGACTTTTTACAAGTCGAAGTGTAGCATTATTAGACGAATTGTCTTAGAGAAAAATTCTGAATCCAACCAGAATTTATCTGTTGCCTACATCAAAAGGTGTATAGAATTTAATCATTCTCCTGATGATCAATTTAGGGATCAACATTGCATTATTTATCACAGCATATGGTTAGCGTCAGGGGGGTGAGGCGGTCAACAGTTGGGGGGAATTGTTGACCGCCTCGCATTTTTTTGGCGATAATAAGCGCCAATGAGCATGACATCGAGCATCAAATCAAGCATCAAATCTGGCTGGCAAGGTCGCTATTTTGAAGATTTTGAGGTGGGGGATGTTTACCAACACCCGTTAGGGCGCACTGTTTTGCCGGTAGACAACAGTTGGTTTACGCTGCTTACCCAAAACACCGCGCCCATTCATTTCGACGCCCATTATGCCGCCCAAACTGAATTTGGCAAGCCATTGGTAGATAGCACCTTTACCCTCGCCTTGGTTACCGGCCAAAGCGTAACCGACATTTCACAAAACGTTTTCGCCAATTTAGGCTGGGATGAGGTTCGGTTGCCGAATCCGGTCTTTGAGGGCGATACGATTTACTCGCAGTCAGAGGTGCTGTCGAAACGCGAATCGAAATCGCGGCCTATGGTCGGTATTGTCGAGGTGAAAACGACCGGCTACAACCAAAACGGCGTGGTCGTCATCACCTTTCGCCGCACCGTCATGGTGTTCAAGCGTGGCTGTGCGCCGGTCATCCCGCGGATTGGGCCTAAAGGCTAAGTTAACCCAACGCAGCATAGGCTGTCATACGAATAAACGAGCCAATCGCATTTTTTTGCAAAATCTGCTTAGCCAACGTGGTCACTTCGGGCCGTGCGTTAGACAACGCTCCCGAATCGAAGGGTGGTTTGGGCGCATAGGGCAACTGATGTTGCACCGCCGCCCCAACTGCCGACCCAAACAAATCGCCAACGACCGCCAGCGCAACGTCAATGCCTGCCGACACCCCCGCGGCGGTAACCAACTTTGGTAAACGGATGAAACGCTCATGCGCGTAGGTAATACCAGCTTGGGTTAACGTGGCTTGCGATCCCCAATGCGTTGTGGCCCGTTGTCCATTCAGCAACCCCGTTTTTGCCAAAATCAATGCCCCCGTGCAAACTGAAACCACCAAGCTCTGTTGCGCAGCATTGGCCTTGATCCAAGCCAATACTTTTTCATCCTTGGCGGCTTGTTGTGTGCCATATGCCCCGCCCGGAATCAAGATCACGTCGTATCCCACGGCATCGTCAACTGACCGCGACACATCAAGTGTCAATGCGCCCGTATCGGTGGTAATGGGTCGTCGGGTGCGCCCAAGCAACTCAAGCTGAATCGCTGGCACACGCGAAAATACCTCGTAAGGGCCAATTGCGTCGAGCGCCGTCATGCCGTCATAAAGCAAAATACCCGCTCGAATTGTTGGGGTGGCTGGCAGGATGGGTGCGGGTCGGTCTGATGTCACTGATGTAAATGGCGGTGCTGGGTCATATTCAATCGCAAGTTGCAATGCCTCAGCATAGTCGCGCCCAGCCAAACGCGCAGCCGCCACAAGCGCAGCATCTAGCGCGGCGGCGCCACCCTCAGTTGCAACGATCTGTATGCCATCGGCTTGCAAGCCAGCCGCTGTCAGCCAGCGCCACCCTTCGCCTACAGCAAAAACCAAACGCGATTTTGTTGCCTGCCGCTTAAGCCAAGCAATCTCCTCGGGCAGCGGTTCGCGCCCAATCACCCCCGGCAGCACAATCACCTCTGGCGCATCTACATCTTGCAAACGTATTTCGATCTGTAAGGTTAAATCACCGCGAGCCGTTTTTTTGTTGCCAGTTTCAAGCGCGGTGTAAATGCCACGTGCATCAGGCAAGCGCCCCAGAATCTCCATTGGCCCAATCAGGTCTAACGCGATCACACCGTTATCGGCCAATGCCACCACCGGTCGAGACCCACGTTGCCAACAATAGGCATAACCCGCCAAACCACCTGCAACCGCCATTGTGCCAAGGGCCAAAAAGCCGAAACGACGACGCGATAATTTCGCCGTTTGGGATAATTTTTTTAAATTTTTAGTCATTCGGTATCGGTAAAAATGCGATATCACCGATCGTTCGATCTGCCCTTGGCAAGGTTTGAGCGCAAATCGAAGCGGTGATATCGCTTGCTGCTATTTGCTATTCTTTCATAAAAGGTGACTACTTCTGGCTCTTCACCCACGCATCAATCTCATGCGAAAGCGCATGTTGTTGATCGTGCGCCAAATCGGCCACTTTCACCGCATCTTTCACATTGCCCGCTGCCAATGCTTCGACATATTTACCAAGCGTGCCAATGAAAGTCTGGGCTTGCGAATCGAGTTTATCGCCCCATGTGGTTTGAGCAAAAATTTTCTTGGCGCGGTTGATTTTGGTGATATACCCCGTGTCAATCTTTTGCGTATTGCTCAATGTCGTCGCCATATCGTGAAAACCAGTGACATCAAGCACATATTGCGCCACACTGATGTCGAACAGGTTCGCTTTGGCAGCTTTGGCCGGCTTGTGCTCAAGCCAATGGTCAATGTCGTGCGACAAGACATGTTGTTCATCATGCACTGCACCCGACCATTGCACCGCATCTTTGACATTCCCCGCCGCCAACGCCTCGCTTAATTTGTCGAGCGACGTCATAAACTTCTGCGCCTTGGCCTCAAACGATTTGTCCCATGTGCTTTGGGCAAACACTTTCTTTACCCGATTGATGGTGGTCAAATAAGCCGTATTGATCTTTTGCGTATTGCTTAACGTTGTCGCCATATCATGAAAACCGGCATTGTCGAGCAAATATTGCGACACGCTGATCGAAAACGGGTCAGCCGCCGCCGCCTTGGCAGGCTTGCTTGCCAGCCAATGATCTATATCGTGCGACAGCGCATGTTGATCGTCGTGGGTTTTGGCCGCTAGCGTCACCGCGTCTTTAACATTCCCCGCCGCCAAAGCCTCAACCAATTTATTTGCGGTAGCAACAAACGCCGCTGCTTTGCCTTGCAATGCTGGCCCCCATGCGGTTTGGGTCAACATCTTGTTAACGCGGTTGATCTTGGTGATATACCCCGTGTCAATTTTTTGCGTATTGCTCAACGTCGTCGCCATACCATGAAAACCAGCCGTATCGAGATAATATTGCGCCACACTCACGCCAAACACATTGGCGGCTTGGGTGGTGGTGGCATTTATGCTTGCGGCAGAATGTGTCTGTGTCATCGCTGCGCCATGCGAATGAGCCGTTGTCGTTGCCGCGTGCGTATTGGTCACCGCTGCGCCATGTGAATGGGTATCGCCATGCCCCATCGCGGCATGATCACCGGCAGCGGCGGCAGCAGCGCACCCCGGCGCTGCCCCATGCCAAGTATGAGCCGCGACGCTGGCAGCAGTGGCTGGCAATGCGTCACTAATGCGCTGCGAGTTGGTCTTAAACACCTCCAACAAGTCGAGTTGATCCGATGGAAAGTTAATCAACAACACCTTTTTGGCTTTACTCGCCTCAACCACTGGGTCGCCACCCCCCATATGGGCATTTTCAAATACCACATTCGGCTTTAAGTCTGCCAATGTTTTTAATTGGGCTGGGGTGACTGGTGCTGGGCCATAACAACCCGCAGATTGTAGCCCCGAGAACGCCAGCCAAGGCGTTACAAACACTTGGCTCACAATCGTGGGGTTGGCAATGCGTGCTTTGGCCTTGAGATCACCCGATAATTTGCCATATTCTTTGTCAAAATTATCGAGCCATGCCTTGGCCTTGTCTTGCGTTTTAAACACCTCGGCAAGGCGTGTCACTTCTTTACGAATCACTTCGGGTGAGTTTTCGGTGTTGACTGTGATGATTTTTTTCGCATCACCGCCAACGGCCTCGTGCATCCGTTTGGCAAACCCCTCGTAACCCGCCACCAAAATAAAATCGGCTTTGGCAACATTCACCAAATCACTGGGCTTGGGGTCATAATCAGGCGGGTGTTGCAAATTGGATGGTGCAATTACTGAAATATCGCTCGCCCCAGCCGCTTTGGCAAAAGCCCCCACCCAACTGGTCGAAGCCACTATTTTTTTTGCAGCAACCGGAACCGCTGTTGGTATAGCGGGAATTGCAGTTGGGGCCGCTGTGGGCGGGGCCACTGTCGGGGCGGCAATCGTAGACGGCACAGAGGTTGCCGCAGGTTTTGGTGCTGGGGTGGCAGTTGCAACATTACACGCTGCGAGCGCCAAGGTGGTTATGACCCCAACGAGGAGATTAATTTGAATTTTCATTTTTGGGAAATATCTTGATCGGCACGCCGATCAAGGAGAGCGGTGTTTTAAATAGGTTAATAAAGTCAGCCCGCCGACGGTCAAAACCAACATCGGGCCGGGCGGTTGGTTAAAAAACAAGGTAAGCACAAACCCCAACAAGTTGCCTACCACCGCCAGCACAATGGCCCATCGCACACAACTAGACAACGATGTGCCCAAATTTCGTGCGCCTAGTGCTGGCAATAACGTGATCGAGTCCACCAGCAGCGCCCCAGTCAAACGAACAGAAGCGGCTACAGCCAACGCGATCACCACAAGCAAAATCAATGTCAAACGCTCAACATTGACCCCGCTACACAGCGCAATTTCACGGTCGAACAGCAACAAACCCAGCGAACGCCGTTGCCAAACATACAGCCCCAACACCAGCAGCGAAATGACGGCGATCATGACAACATCGCTATTGCGCGTCGCCAAAATTGACCCCCACAGCAATTCAAATGCACCATTGGCATTGACGCCCGACAGTGACAACACAAACAACGCCGCTGCAATCGCCATCGTCATTAAAAAACCGTGTGGGCCAGACAGCCCCGCCGGTCGCCCAGCCAAAGGGGCGGTTGCCGCTCCTGCCAACGCACACAACACCAATCCACATAGGGTTGGGTCTAGGCCCAGCAACAAGCCAATGGCAATGCCGAGCAATGCCACATGCATCATGGCAAAGCGCACCGACATGATATTTAGGCCAACGATAAACACGCCGACAATGGGCATGGCAACACTGGCGATGAGAATGGCAAACACGGCCCGCTGCACGGGCAAAAGTTGCAACAATTCGGTAAACTGCTCAAATGTAAGTATCGTCATCACACCTCACGCAGACAGCCACCCGCCATCTCGAACACGCGGTCACAGCGCGACATCACCGCTCGATCATGCGTGATGACCAAGGTCGCCACCGGTAAATCGGCTAATACTTGAGCGATTTCAGCTTGCCCGCCAAAGTCGAGCGCGGCAGTTGGCTCATCTGCCAGCAGCAGCTTGGCTTCGCCAGCCAACATGCCGATAGCACGCGCCAAAAACACGCGCTGCAATTGCCCGCCCGATAACGTATGTAAGGGGCGTGCGGCAAGTTGCCATACATTTAACCGCTCGGCAGCCAATTGTGACGCTGCCAGTTGGCGGCTGCTCGCCAACAATTCGCGCACCAACAGCGGAAAATGGCCTGTGGTTTGGCGTTGGGGCATATATGCGATTGAACGAAAACGATCGTGCAAGTCGGCGCGAGGCACATCGGCTTTACCATGCAGCAAAATTTGCCCGTGATAGGCCCGATGTAGCCCCAAGATGCTGCGCATGAGGGTGCTCTTGCCAGAGCCATTGCCGCCAACAAGCGCGACATGCTCGCCCGCCGCAATATGAAAAGAGACCTCGCTCACCACACACATCTTGCCATGCCAACACGACACGTTGACAAGTTGAAGTGACATTAGGAATTTAGGGTTTCAGAGTGGAAGATGTTTTATCCGTAATCGGTTTGTATGTTTTATGCGACGTGCAATCGCGGGGGAGGCGTGAGGATGGGGGAATTAAAATTAACCAGCAACAACCTAGCGATGTATTGAGCATCGGTCAACAAGGTAGGCCGAATGACGATAACTGCAACAATGACAAACACCATCACTGCATTTAATAAGCGCAACATTTCAGTGACAGAGCCGTTATGATCGTGGCGATGATGCTGCGGCGGAGGCGGCTGATGCTGAGAATGGTCATGGTCTGCCGCGTCTATTACAACGGTTGAATGCCCGTGTGTATCTGTCACCGTTTGATTTGCCAATTCTTTAAGGCGGCAAAACTGCGGGCAAATAAATGGCGCGATCACAATGACCAAAATGGCAATGATTGAAAATACGCGCCGCAATGGTTGCATAGACAGCACATTATATCGCCAACACCGTTATAATCTTAGTGCGATTTGACATTGTCAATACAAGTCGTTTATTATTTAACCCATGAAACTCGAAGGAAAAACTTACATTAATGCGCCCCGCACCAGGGCTTATGATTACTTCACCGACGCCCATTTTGTCAGCCAGTGCGCCCCCGGCGTAGAGAAGGTCGAAGAATTGGAGGCGGGCAAAAAGTTCCGCGTCGTAGTTAGCGTCGGCTTTGGCATGGTCAAGGCCACGTTTAACACCGATATCGAATTTGTCGAAAAACGCCTGAACGAATACGCCAAAATTAAGGCAGTGGGCAAAGCGCCGGGCAGCGGGGCCAACGTGACCGCCGAGCTTTATTTGACCGATGCGCCCCAAGGTGGCACAGACCTAAAATGGGTGGCCGATGTCGTCATCACCGGCACAATCGCAATTGTGGCAAACCGGCTGATGGGCAGCGTGACGCAAATGATGAGCAAGCAGTTTTTCGACTGCGCCAAAGGCAAGATCGAGGCGCAAGCTTAACGCCCAGCCGCCATCGCTTCAAATTGCGCTAACTGGCTGGTGGGGCCAAAGGCAATCAGCAATGTATCGGGCACAAGTAACGCCTGCGCATTGGCTTGCACCAGCCGCAATACATCATTTGGCAACGCACACGCCAGCATGGTGACACCAAATTTCTCGAACAAAAACGTATGAACCTCGCCGACCGCTTTGCCCACCAACGGCGATACGGCAGCGAGATGCACTTGGTCAATAAGCAATTCAATGCCAGAGGCGTGAGCGATCTCATCGAGGAAATCGGCAACTTCGGGGCGCAACATCATCGTCACCATGCGGCGACCCGAAATGCGATAGGGATCAATAACGCGATCTGCGCCAGCGCGGCGCAATTTCGACTCTGAATCTTCAAAGTTGGCGCGGGCCACAATACTCAAGCTGGGTTTTAGCCCCCGCGCCGACAACACTATAAAGACGTTTTCGGCATCTGAATTGACCGCAGCCACAAGACCGGTCGCGCGTTCGATACCGGCCTCGCGCAACACGTCGTCATTTGCCGCATTGCCCAGCAACGCCAAATGCCCATTATGGCGAATATGCTCTACGGCGATTGGGTCTTTGTCTACCACAACAAATGGCACACCTTCGGCAATTAGCTCATGCACCACGTGTCGCCCCACCCGACCATACCCACACACCACCACATGATCTTTTAACGTTTTCAACATTCGAGACTGTCTCCGTTGTTCTAAATAAGCGCGTAACTCGCCTGTGCTGATAAATTCACCCAGCGTGCTCACCGCATATGCCGCAAGGCTGGCCCCGCCCACAATCAGCACCACCGTAAAAATGCGCCCGGTGGGCGATAGCGGGTGCGTTTCGCCAAACCCAACCGTGCTAAGTGTAATGATGGTCATATAGGCGGCGTCAATGAGCGTCCAGTGCTCGAGCGTGGCATAACCCGCAGTGCCAATGAAAAGCAACGCCACCAGCGCGCCAAGAGCGTTGTAGATGGGCCGTAATGCGCTGCGCTTCACAGGGGGCTATTTTATGCAAAACTTAAGGTGTAGTATTTGCACTAACCGTAACGGCAAAATGCTAGATTGCAGCAATGTAGGCTTTATAATTTATTTATGGTTGTGTTACATATTGACGATATCCCAAATCCAATTTACAAACGGATTCAGTCTATTGCTATGGCACGCGGGTTAACACTTAATAGGCACATTATCCATTTAATAGAAGCTGATATTGCAGCGAACGAAGCCAGAGAAAATTTTAAAGTGCTCATGTCTGAATTAAAACAGCGACCTTACGCGCCACCCAGTCCCAATTCACCCAGCACGGCTGATTTATTACATGAATTACGAGATGAGAGAAACAGTGAATTATGACAAATAATGCTGTTCATTTTGTAATTGATGCCTCTGTAACAGCAGCTTTATTTATTAATGATATTTATACATTAAAAGTAAGACAGCTTTTCGATCAATTTAGTCTCAATATATCGTCTGTTTTCTATGCACCCGATGCGATGTATTATGAGGTTTTAGGTGTTTTACGCAAACACACCTTGCGTTTTGGATATACCACTCAGAGCCATGACATTAACCTGCTTTACCAAATTCCCTTTGAAATCACGCCGACTCGTGATCTTATGATAAGCAGCGCTACTATCTCAGAGCAATATAATTTGTCAAGCTATGATGCAATTTACCTCGCATTGAGCATAAAGCTAAATGTCCCCTTGCTCACCGCAGATCAGCGACTACAAAGAGGTGTTCAAGGAAAACCTTTCAACGTGAAATTTATTGGCGATGTGATATAATAGTGGTTTAGCCTAAAAAATATTTGACAAAACAATTGCAACAAGTTGCAGACTCGTCCGCGTTCCCCTTGCCGCTGATTCAACGTCGTTCGGCAAAAGGTGTCATTTTTGGCACAGTGAAATCGGTCCTTCATCTTTTCTCTATTTACGTAAGCGGCCCCGGGTTAAACAAAACCAAGTCGTTATAAAGCCCTAGCACATCTGTCGCAACTTTCTTCTCGCCACTCGCAATTTTGAGCATCAGATGAAATAATTCCCAGCCCATTTGCGCAATGGTTTTCTTGCCAAATGCCACCGGCCCAGCATCAAAATCAATCAGGTCATGCCAGCGATCGGCTAAAGTAGAATTGGAGCTGACCTTGATCACAGGGACCATATTTAACCCATAGGGTGTGCCACGTCCCGTGATAAACACATGCAAATTCATGCCTGCCGCCAATTGCAATGTGCCACAGACAAAATCGCTGGCAGGGGTTGCCACAAAGTTCAAGCCTTTTTTGCGAATCTTGTCGCCCGGCGAAACCACATCCACAATCGGGCTAGTGCCAGATTTTGCAACTGACCCTAACGCCTTTTCAACAATATTACTCAATCCGCCGCCTTTGTTCCCCGGAGTGGTATTTGCAGAGCGATCGGCTTGACCTTGTTGAAGGTAATTGTCATACCAAGCCATCTCAGCCTTCAATTTTTGCGCCACGTCAGCATTAATAGCGCGAGGCACAAGCAAGTGAATTGCGTCACGCACTTCGGTCACCTCAGAAAAGAAAACCGTGCCGCCAGCTTGCACAATCAAATCGGCAGCAAACCCCGCCACCGGATTACCGGTTAGCCCCGAAAAAGCATCGCTACCCCCGCATTGCATCCCCACGACCAACTCTGAAACAGCGCAGGTCTCGCGTTTACGCCGGTTAAGATTTTGCAAATGCGTTTCAGCCATCTGCATAATGCCTTGAACCATCTCACCAAATCCATTAAAGCGAGCATCTTGCAAATATAGAATCGAAGGTTGATTGAGGACAGGCAGCGAAGCATCTATCGCAATCTCATGGGTTGGCAACAATCTTTCGGGCCGCAACTTTTCACAGCCTAGGCCAATCACCATAATTTCGTTGCCAAAATTGGGATTTTGCGCAATATATTTGATCGTGCGGATCGGCACAATCGCATTAGGGGCATCAATGGCAACACCACAGCCATAGCTATGATTAAACACCACCACATCATCCACATTTGGATAAAGCGGCAACAATTCACGCCTAATTTTGTTTTCGATATAGTTGGTAATCCCTGCGACACATTGCACACTGGTCGTAATTCCCAAAATATTCTTAGTGCCTACGCTCCCATCGAGGTTTTTGTAACCTTGAAAGGTATATCGCGCCAAGTCTTGCGCAGCAGGAATTGCGCTTCGTGTAAAGTCGGTAGGGGTGTAAATAATATCCTTTAGATCAGGTGGCTGCGGTAGTGTAATATTGTGCTCGTTCACCCATGCGCCTTTGGCAATTACACGGCTAGCAAATCCGATCGTTTGCCCATAACGAGTAACAGCATCGCCAACCTCAAACCGCTTGAGCGCAACTTTGTGCCCCATTGGGATATCTTCAATCAGCACAATCTCGCGCATCACCACTGCCCCGCGTTTCAGCCCAGTCGGGTTCACGACAATAGCGACGGTGTCATTTGGGTTGGTTTGAATGACCAATCCACTCATTTCAGTAAACATAGCCTTTGTTGTGGGTGTGTGCATAAAAAAATATCCTTTTAATTTCAAATCAACCATAGAACCGTAAAGCAAGCTCAGCAAAACTTGTTTTACATCTCTTTCAAGTTGATGAAAGGTTTTGCCAATTTCACTATCTCCTGCAATGTATCAATATATCTTAGGGCTTACGCGAAAGTTTGATTCTCACCACAAAGCGCACAAAGAAATCGAAGATGTGCATTGTTAAATCTTCTTTTCTTTGTGATCTTTGTGTTCTTTGTGGCGAAATATTTTTAATGCGCGTAAGCCCTAATCTGTAGGAGATAGCGAAATCGGCGCTTCATCATTTAGGAATTTGTTCAAATATCATCCTATTTTCGCGTACAATCAGCCCCCTATGTCAACAACGGCGTTTTCGACGACGGCTCTGGCGAGCCATATGAGTATTGATGAGCAAGTGGCTTGGCTGATGCAAGGCACTGACTTTGGCGATGACACCCTCGCCCAAAACATGACCCGCGAATTGCGGGCACGGCTAGAAGCAAGCCAACGCACCGGCAAACCGCTCAAAATCTATTGCGGTTACGACCCGCGCACCAGCGATTTGCACCTCGGTCATACCATCACCATGCGCAAACTCCGCGCTTTTCAAGAATTGGGCCACGAAGTCACCTTTTTGATCGGAACCTATACCAGTCTGCTCGGCGACCCATCTGACAAAAACAAGGCGCGTGAATTGCTGACCGAAGAAGCAGTGCTGAACAATGCCCGCACCTATTCCGAACAGGCCTTCAGAATTCTTGACCGTGCCAAAACCAAGGTGCGCTTTAATGCCGAATGGCTGAGCGAATTGAGCTTTTTGGATGTGATTAAGCTGGCGCAAAACTTCACCATCCAGCAATTCATGAGCCGCGAAAATTTTGCGCTGCGGATTGAAAAGGGCGAGCCGATTTACCTGCATGAGACGTTTTATGCGCTTATGCAAGGCTACGACGCCGTTGCGCAAGAAACCGACGTGCAAGTGGGCGGCAGCGACCAATTGTTTAACATTTTGACAGCAGGCCGCAAATTGCAAGAGGCGTATGGTCAAAAAGGCCAAATCGGCTTGTTTGTCAAAATTTTGCCCGGCACCGATGGCGTCATCAAAATGAGCAAATCGCTCGGCAACCACATCCCCATTTTGGCCACGCCCGAAGACATGTATGGCAAAGTCATGTCCATCCCCGACAGCGCCCTAATGGTGTATTTTGAGCTTGCCACCCGCTACACGCCCAGCATGATCGGCGAAGTGAAGGCCAACCTCGCGGCGGGCATCAACCCGCGTGATGTCAAGATGGAACTTGCCCGCGAAATTGTCAGCATTTTCTACAATGACGACGCCGCAAAACAGGCCGAAGAACACTTTAAAAATGTCTTTCAAAAAGGCAACCGCCCCGATGAAATGCCAGAATTTAAGCTCGACCAGCCCATGCAGATCGCTGATATCATTGCCGCAGCCAAAATGGCGGCCTCGAAAAGCGAGGCCAAGCGCCTCGTCGCGGGCGGCGGCGTCTCGCTCGATGATCGCCGTGTGCAAGATTTTGCCGAGATCGTGCAGCCGGGTTCAAATGCCGTGTTACAAGTCGGCAAACGTCGTTTTGCCAAATTAATGTAATAGAGTTTGCATGAAATCATTTTGTCAATTTTTAACCGAGCGTTGCCAACAGGCAAACTCGCTGCTTTGTGTTGGGCTAGACCCACGAACCCCCACCGTTGATGACGCCCGCGCCGAATGCCTGCGCATCATCGCCGCCACCCACCCCGTCACGGCAGCTTACAAACCCAATATTGCGTTTTTTGAAGCCTACGGCCCAGCCGGTATGACAATGCTGAAAGAGGTGATCGCGCATATTCCGGCTTGCATTCCGGTCATTCTCGATGCCAAACGCGGTGATATCCCCGACACCTCTCCTGCCTATGCGAAGGCCGTGTTTGAAGAATTGGGCGCACATGCCGTCACCGCCAGTCCCTACATCGGCAGCGATGGTTTGCAAGCATTTTTTGATCGCCCAGAGCGCGGCGTGTTTGTCTTGTGCAAGACATCGAACAAAGGCGGCGATGAATTTCAAAAGCTGCAAGTGCTTGATCATGGTCAAGGATTAATGGTCAATGGGGCAACCCGCAACTTGTATGAAGTGGTGGCGCAGCGAGCGCAGGCTTGGAACACGCTCGACAATGTGTGTTTGGTGGTGGGCACAACCGACCCCAGCGCGATGGGCAAAGTGCGGGCGGTTGCGCCAGACCTGTGGTTCCTTGCGCCCGGCGTCGGCGCTCAGGGCGGCGATTTACAGGCCGCCATTGCCGCCGGATTGCGCCCCGACGGCCTCGGCTTGCTGTTCAATGTCAGCCGCAGCGTGGCCCGCGCCGCCGACCCCGGCGCCGAAGCCTTGCGCGTGCGCGACGAAATCAACGAAGCAAGGGGCAGGTGGCAAGGGGCAGGTGGCAAGAACCAAGCACTTAGCACTCGGCACTCAGCATTCAGCACTCAAAAATTGGCGCAAGATTTGCTGACAAGTGGCTGTGTGAAATTTGGCTCATTTACGATGAAGTCGGGCATCAAGTCGCCGATTTATCTCGATTTGCGGCGGTTGGTAACGCACCCGCAAATTATGTGGCGGGCCGCACAAGCCTATGCCGCCATCATGCAATCGTTGTCGTTTGATCGCATCGCGGGGTTGCCCTATGCCGCCTTACCCATCGCCACCGCCGTATCGTTGGTGATGGATCGCCCGCTCATTTACCCACGCCGCGAGGCCAAAGAATATGGCACAAAAGCCGTCATCGAAGGCGATTTTGTGGCTGGCGAAACTGCCATTGTGGTGGATGACCTCATCACCACCGGCGGCAGCAAGTTCGAGGCCATTGACAAATTGGCGGCAGCCGGGCTAACCGTGCGCGACATTGTGGTGCTGATAGATCGCAGTTTCGACGGCGGCAAGGTGCTGGCGGATGCGGGTTATCGCCTGCACAGCGTTGTCAATATCCATCAGCTTTTGCCCGAATGGGAGCGCAGCGGGGCCATCACCAGCGCACAAGCCGACGAGGTGCGTGCGTTTTTGGCGATGCGCTAAAATTTATATCACAAGCGATATCTTCTCAATAGACAGTGACAGTGATTTCGACATTGCGTCTTTTGAGGACGCCCCCAATTATTGAGAAGATACCACACGCGGATAAAATTGAGAAATTGCCGATTGCATGACATGGCTTTAAGCTTAGGCTTAAAGCCATGTCATGCAATCGGCGAAGATAAAGGGGGAATCATGGAATCGCCATTTCCGGGTATGGATCCGTTTATTGAAGGGGCGGGCGTATGGCAAGATTTTCACCAAGATCTAGCCAGCGAAATTCGCACACAACTCAATCAACAAATCACCCCCGGCTATTTTGCCGGGCTGATTCCGCACATGGTGTATGACACGATTGAAATCGCCGCATCACCGTCATCGCCACGCCCACGCCCGCAAATCATTCAGCCCGATGTCGGCGTTTTTCAAAATTCGCCCTTCCCTGCTGGCGGGCCAGCCGTCATGGAAATAGACGCGCCCTCTAGTCGCGCCAAAATATGGCTGGATGTGCCTTTGCGTTGGGCCGGGGTCGAGGTGCGCGATGCCAAAGATGGCACGCTCGTCACCGCCATTGAAATTTTATCGCCGGTCAATAAACGACCCGGCCACAAGGCACAAATTGATTATTTGCGAAAACGCCGCGATATTTTTCGCACCCGTGTGCATTTGATCGAAATTGACTTGTTGCGCGGGGGTGAACGATTGCCCTTAGACGGCGGTTTGCCCGAAGCGCCGTATTATGTTTTTCTGAGCCGCGAAGAACAACGCCCGTTCATAGACGTGTGGGCGGTGCAACTGCAAAGCCGCTTGCCGCGTTTTCCTGTGCCATTGCGCCACCCTGACCCAGATGCCAAACTCGATTTGGACGCCGCCGTCAAATCGGTTTACCAACGCGGGGCGTATCGCACCCGCATCAATTATCGCAATCGTGTGCCCGCGCCACCGCTCTCGCCCGAACAAGCTGCTTGGACCGAAGCGCTCTTGGCGGCACAACATCACGCCAACTAACTTGTATTCACTCATCCGCAAAATCCTCTTTCAACTCGATGCCGAACGTGCGCATCATCTATCGTTATCAGCCATGCGCTGGGTCGGGCAAACCCCTGTTGCGCGAAACATGCTGCAAAAATGGTATGCGGCGCAACATCCTTGCCTCGAAACAACTGCCTTTGGGCTGCGCTTTGCCAGTCCGGTGGGATTGGCGGCTGGCTACGACAAAAATGGCATCGCCGCCCAAGGGTTAGCCGCGCTCGGATTTGGGCATGTCGAAATCGGCACGCTCACGCGCTTGCCACAAATTGGCAATCCCAAACCGCGCCTCTTTCGCGTCATCAAGTCAAACGCCATCATCAATAGCCTCGGCTTTCCCAATGAAGGCGTGGAGGCGTTTTTGGCGAGCGCCAAGAGTCAAGAACCAAGAACCAAGAACCAAGATTCAAGAGCCAAGAGCCAAGAGGCAGACTTAACCCTCAGCACTCAGCACTTCATTCAGGGTATCAACATTGGCAAAGGCAAAGATACGCCGATTGAACGGGCGGCTGAAGATTATGTGGCATTGTTGCGGCAAGTTGCGCCTTATGCCAATTATGTCACGGTCAACATCAGCAGCCCCAATACGCTTGGGTTACGCCAATTACAGGCCCGCGAGATGATCGAAGGATTGTTAAAGGCGGTGATGGCTGAGCGCCAAACGCTAGCGACCACTTCGGGGCAGCGGCCTGTGCCAATTTTAGTCAAAATTGCGCCCGATTTAACCTCGGATGAGTTAGACGATGTATTGGCCGCCATCTTAACCGCCCGGGCCGATGGTGTCATTGCCACCAACACCACCGTTGGTCGGCTCGACATCCCCAAGGCGTTCGTCAATTTGAAGGGCGGTCTGAGCGGGCGACCATTGCGCCACCTCTCGACCGAGATGATTCGGCTGATTTACACGCGCACCAACGGACAACTGCCCATCATCGGCGTTGGCGGCATTGACAGCGCCGAGGCGGCCATCGAAAAAATTCGCGCTGGCGCGTCTCTGGTGCAGGTGTATACCGGCATGGTTTTTGCCGGCCCATCGCTCGCCAATCAAATCAATCGTGGCCTCATCCGCGAATGCCAGCGGCTGGGGGTGAAGACTGTGGCGGAGTTGCGCGGCGCAGATTTGCAAAAATGAGTGAATGGGTGAATGAGCGAATTAAAACCAATCGCTCATTCACCCATTCACTCATTTCCTACTTATAGCCACACATCCGCCACTGGCTGCCTTCTTGCACCAATTTAAACGGGCGGTCGGCGAGGTTGAATTCGCGCACTTCGGCCCCATAATTGGTGAGAATTTTGCCTTGGCACGTGACAAAAGTGGCGTTGGCATCTTTGCCGCTTTCGGCACAGGTTAGCCCTTCGAGGCGCGGGGCCAAATTTTTGAATGAATTGGCCTCAATTTTGGCTTGGCTTTCCCATGCGGCACACGACAACGTGACCATCTGGTTGGCATCGGCTTTCATACGAGCTTGCAAATAATCATTTACAACTTGTGGCGGAG
This sequence comes from Anaerolineae bacterium, assembly GCA_018500105.2. Lineage (GTDB taxonomy): Bacteria > Chloroflexota > Anaerolineae > J036 > Brachytrichaceae > AQU-03. The sequence goes on along the minus strand of JAHBAL020000573.1, from coordinate 525 downwards.
GCGAACTGGACGCGCACGCCGTTATACTTAGCAGGATAGCAGGAAGAAAATGTCGTTTCACGATGCTATAAATTCTACCCAGCCTGATTGCGGGCTGCTACAATTCTAACGCTTGCGAAATCCTAAATTTATTCCAGTCTTGGTCGTGTTATTGGCGCTCAGTTTTGGGTTGCTGATCTTTGGGGTGGCGGTGAATCGCCGCAACGTAACAGTAACACAGGGGCAATTCTTCTTAACCATTTATCATCAGCCCGATCCAACCAGCACGCCCCAACCGACCCAAACCCCACAACCGACGACCGTCGCCCCAACTGCCGCGCCAAAGACGGGCGCATTTAGCTATATCACTCACACCGTCGCCGCAGGCGAAACGTTGTGGGAGATCTCGACCCGCTACGATGTGGCCGTAGATATTTTGCAAGCCGCCAACTACGATATCGAGCCAGAAAAGGTGCTCGAAAATCAAGTCTTAATCATCCCCATTGGTGATACCAGCCAAATTCAAGTGCGGGTGCGCCCGCGCCC
>JAHBAL020000032.1 GCA_018500105.2 Anaerolineae bacterium | reverse complement strand
TCTCCACGCTACGCAAACATTCCATGAATGTCTTTAGCGCTCTCACCCGCATTTTTGACCGTCAGCCTGTTGTCTTTCAGGCTGCCTAAGCTTTTACAAACCTTTACAGTTGCTCTATTTCATCCAGCCAACGCTCAAGCGTTTGCTGATCTGTTTGTTTGATTTGCTGCTGTGTAATCACCTGCGCCATATCGGCAATCGTAGGTTGCGCCAACAAGGTTTGCGGCGAAATTTCACAATCGAATTGTTGTGCCACTCGCACAATCACTTGTGTGGCGCGAATTGAATCGCCGCCCAAATCAAGAAAATGATCATGGATGCCGATCGGCGAAACTTTCAAAATATTTTGCCAAATCATCACCAAAGCTTGTTCGATCGCATCACGAGGGGCAAGATAAGGCATTGTCAATTCAGGGCGTGATTCGCTCAGTTGAGTCAAGGCGCGGCGATTCACTTTGCCATTTGACAATTGGGGCAATGACGGCAAAAACTCGTAACGAGTGGGGATCATGTGCGCTGGTAAGGCTTGCGACAGCACCTCTCGGATAATATTTGCGGGTGGCGGCGTCGGTTGCAAACAAACAACATAGGCCACTAAAATATTCACAAGTTGGTCATCAATATGTCCCACTACAGCCACTTCTTTAAACAACCCCATCCCCATTAACGCATTCTCAACCTCAACTGGCTCAATCGTATTCCCATGTATTTTTAGGCGGGAGTCTTTGCGACCAATGATAAAAAGACAGCCTTCATTGTCGAGCCTTCCCAGATCGCCAGTGTAATAAGCCATCTCATTTTCATCTGCTGATAGAGCCTTAAACTTTTGGGCGGTTAATTCTGGTTGCCGTAAGTAACCCAACGCTAAATAACGGGTTGTAATCACAATTTCGCCTGTCTGCCCAACTTTAACTTCATTTCCATCCTCGTCTATCAGGCTAAGTTTTATCCCAGCTTTAGCAAAACCAGCCGGAAAACGATCTTGTTGCAACTGCTGTCCATGAGCCAACAAAAAGTAACGACAATTCTGCGTCTCAGAAGTGCCATAAGTTCCGACCATGATGCTATTTCTGGCGCAATAGCGTTGAAATAATAGCGCGTCTTGGGTATGAATCGTTTCGCCAACCATATGCAGCAAGCGCAAATCAGAAAAGCACACGTCTGCACCCAAGCTATCCAGCATCCGCCGAAAAACGGTCGGTTTTAAGCGTGCGCTCGTCACTCGGTGTTTTAGCAAACAATGCGCAAGCTCGCTGATTGGCTGCTTTTTTAGATCAAATGCCACCATAGTGGCGCCAGTAATAATTGACGCAAAAAATTCTAGCCCCAGCAAAGCGTATAAAAAACGATCTCGATGCCCGATATGAAAAAATTCGTTTGATGCGGCAACGTCATGCACACGCTGTTTATGGGTTTGAAGAATACCTTTAGGCTGACCCGTTGAACCAGAGGTATAGGCAAGCTTAGAAATATTGCCCTCTGGACATAAAACAATGGGCTTATCAGATGTATTATTTTCTGGCAATAAATCAATATTAATTAATTGCATTCTAGAGTGGGTGATTAACAAGGCTTGCGACACCTCCCAATTTTCTATGTCAGTGATCAACCCTTGTGCTTGAGCATCGCCTAGCATAGCCTCCAACCTTGCAAATGGCTCCGCAGGCGATAATTCAGCAATATATTTATGTGTCTTCCACACGGCTAGGGCAGCAATAGCGAGTTGATCAAGACGATTGAGTAACAGGGCAACCGCACCGGGCTGATCTCCAAAACGATGCAAGATTTCATGGGCTAATTGATTCGCGCTAGCATCTAGTTCGCCATAACGATATTCCCGATCAGGCATAATCAAGGCAAGCTGATGCGGATGTTGTCGCGCATTATTTTCAAAATAAGCCAAGGGCGACTGATTTAGATCATGCACGGGGGTCCATTCGCCAGAAGGATGAAATGCCCGGCATCGAATGGCCTCTTGAGAGGGAGGCAAATCAGGAATAATATCAGCAATAGATTGGGGATTGTTTATCGTTGTCATCATTAGTTACCATTGCTTGCTAAAAATTTTGCCTAAATCTCAGGTTAAAGCTTCAACTTCGTCCAAAAGGTGGGCTAAGATTTGCATATCTATATTTTGGGCGCGATACTGCGTAATTGCTAATGCCATGTCGGCAATCGTAGGTTGCGCCAACAAAGTATGCGGCGAAATCGCAACATTAAATTGATTGCTGATGCGGGCCATAATTTGGGTGGCACGAATTGAATCACCGCCTAGATCGAGAAAACGATCATGGATGCCGATTGGCGAAAGTGTTAATACCTGTTGCCAAATCTCAGCAATACTGGTTTCTAAGTTTGTGCGGGGTGCTACATAGGTTTGCCGGTTTGCTTGCAAACCGGCAAACCTATGTAGCACCCCTAACTTTTCAGCCAATCCGATCCGTTGTAATTTGCCTGTCGCCCCTTTAGGAATTTCCTCCACAAATATAATGCGTTCTGGTATTTTAAAGGTTGCCAAAGACTGAGATGCAAAGTGCCGTAACGTTGGCTCATCCACAGACGAACCCGCCTGCAATTTCACCGCAGCAGCGACGGTCTCGCCCAACGTTGGATGTGGCAATGCAAACGTAACCGCTTGTGCCACAGCCGAATGCGACAACAAAACATCATCCACCTCGCGTGGCGATATCTTTTCGCCGCCGCGATTAATGATTTCCTTTAACCGACCATTAATGTATAAATAGCCTTCGCTATCCAAATAACCTTGATCGCCGGTGCGAAACCACCCATTGCAAAAAGCTTGTTCATTTGCAGCGGGGTTGTCACAATAACCAGAAATCACATTATCGCCCCGAATCGCAATTTCGCCTACTTGCATTGCGGGCAATATCGTGCCCGTCTCGTCCAAAATAACAATCGCTGGGCCGGCGGGCAACCCAACCGAGCCTATTTTCCGCAACCCGGGCGGCAGCGGGTTCGATGCCATTTGATGAGCTGCTTCCGTCATGCCATAGGCTTCGATCACCGGCACATTAAACAAGCTTTCTAACTGCCCTAAAACTTGCGCCGGCAATGCGGCAGAAGACGAACGAATAAAACGAAAATGGTGTGAGAAGCTTACGTTATTTTGTGTGGTTATGTGATGCACAATTGCTTGATGTAAGGTTGGCACAGCGGTATACCAGGTGGGGTGATAACGAAGCCAATCATTAAAATAATCAGGGTTAACTTCATTAACACAAAAGACACTCGCACCAGCCGACAAAGAGGCTAACAGGGACGCCACTAGCCCATGAATATGAAATAGCGGCATGATATTTAAACAACGATCTTGTGGCACAAGCTGCAATGTGTGTCGAATATGCTGAGCTGAAGCACACAAATTGGCATGGGTTAAGGGCACAAGTTTTGGGCGCGATGTTGTGCCAGAGGTATGCAATAACAATGCAATATCATCTGCTGCTGCCACGTCATGTGTTGTGTGATTTTTCCCTGACCAGCTTGTCGTCAAATTAAATAAACCAGCCGTATTTTCAGATAAACCAGCCAGATACAAAATCGGGATATGGCGTTTATGCGCAATTGTAATGGCGGCTGATTGGCACTGGGCTATCACCACCAATGCATCAGCCTGCAAATCGGCCAAGTAAAAGTCGAATTCGTGGGCGCTATAGCTTGGGTTCAACGGCGCACAGATCATATGGGATGCGATACAAACGAATGCGACAGCGGCTTCGGGGCCATTTGGCAACACCAATGCAATTCGACTATGCCGATGCAGCCCCAACGCATGTAATTGCTGCCCGATACGCTGCACTTGCTCAAATAGGCGAGCATAGGTTAATGTTGGGCGATTAAGCCCAAGGATCGCTGTTGCTTGCTGGTGGGTTTGTGCTTGTGCAGCAATTAATTCAAGTAGGGTTATTTTCATCTTTAAGGCTGATTTCACTATCTATCCCCCACAGCATAGATGTGGGGGATAGATAGTGAAATCAGCAACACCTTTCATCAACTCGGAATTTGCGATTAAAGTGCTTCAACTTCATTTAATATTGAAAGCATTTTTTCCATTTCTGTATTAGCGCAAACATCATCTATGTGTTGTGCAAACATATGTAAACGTGGAATATGAAAAATATCACGCAAGGGTATGCTCACCCGAAAATGCTGATTAAGACGCGAAATAATCTGGATGGCCCGTAATGAGTGCCCGCCAAGATCAAAAAAATGATCATTACGGCCTACTTTTTCAATGTTTAAGATCTCAGACCATAATTGCGCAATTAATCGCTCAGTTTGGGTTTGTGGGGCCACATAAGATTCTAAGGTTTCAAGAGAAACATCGCGCAATGCTAATGCTTTGCGGTCAACTTTGCCATGTGGAGTGCTAGGCAACGCATCCAACTGAATAATGGCAGAAGGCAGCATATATGCCGGCAGTTTTTGTTGTAATTGATGTCGAAGCATCTCTACAATAAGTGGTTGTGCATGTTTGATAACGACATAAGCTACCAATTTTTCGTCAAATTCTTTTTTTACGATCACAGCACATTGCAACACCGAGGGATGTTGTAATAATACTGTTTCGATTTCATCAAGCTCGACCCGAAACCCGCGAATTTTGACTTGAAAATCGTCACGACCTAAAAACTCTACCGTGCCATTTGGCAAATAGCGGGCTAAATCACCCGTTTTATATAAACGCCCTGCACCAAATGGGTTCTCAATAAATCGCTCATTCGTCAATTCAGGGCGATTAAGATACCCACGCGCCACATTATCACCACCAATATATAATTCCCCCGTCACCCTAACTGGCACACATTGCCTATGGGCATCGAGAATATAGATTTGGGTATTAGCAATTGGATGTCCCAACGGCGTATTTAGAGTAACGAAATTAGGTTGCACAGTAGAAACCGCATAGGTTAATACACCTACCGTGGCTTCGGTTGGCCCATAATGATTAAAGATTTGGCAATCTGGTTTTAGGTGCTGTAACTGTTGAACCCATGTCAGTTGCGATGCTTCGCCGCCAATAATCAAGCGTTGCCGTGGCATTAATTGTTCAGGTGGCACCTCCAATTGCAGCACGGCCAAATGCGAGGGCGCTATCTTAAGACAATCTATGGGATGTGTCTGAAAATAAGCCGCCAGTGCATGGGCATCAAATACACGATTTTTAGAAATAAGATGTAGCACCCCCCCAGTTAGTAAAGGCGGAAACAACATTGTTAGGCAAGAGTCAACTGACAATGGTTGCACCATCGCACAGCTACTTCCGGCTGGCACGCATGTTGCTAATATCGCATAGATATAGTTCACGATCTGGCGATGTTCAACCATCACCCCTTTGGGCCGACCTGTGCTGCCTGATGTAAATAACACATAAGCCAATTGGTTGGGTCGGGTTTCAAAAGTCAGATTTTCTGATGGCAATTGCCCTAGCCGTTGCCAGTTGGTATCTAGTGCAAAGGTATTATTAACCGTAGATGGCAATTTTGAAACAAGATTAGCACTGGTTAATACCAGCGAAATGTCAGCATCAACAAGCATACCGCCAATACGCTCACGGGGATTCGTTGGGTCAATTGGAACATAAGCCCCACCTGCTTTTAATATCCCTAACACAGCTACGATCATTTCTCTTGAGCGCTCTAAAAATATACCAACCAAAGTATCCGCAGCCACCCCAACCGAACGAAGGTAATGGGCCAATTGGTTTGCTTGTTGGTTTAATTGTTGATAAGTGAGTGTGTTTTGAGGATTTTGAATGCCAACCGATAGACCTTCTTCTGTATCTAAAACGACTGCGATTTCATTCGGCGTGCGAGCAACCTGCGCCTCAAATAAACGATGCAAAGATTGATTGTTTGGGTAATCTTGTGCCGTCAAATTCCATGTCACCAATTGACGCTGTTGTTCTGCTTCGCTTAGCAGCGGCACTTGCATGATTGGTCTATCTGGATTAGCGACAATGCCTTTAATAAGATGAACAAAATGCCCCAATAAGCGATCAATTGTGTCAACATCAAATAATGCAGCGTTATAGATTAATCGCCCTGATAACGTATTGTGAATTTGGCTAAACGTCAGCGACAAATCAAATTTAGCCGCTTCGAATCCAATATTCATCTGTGTCATATTCAACCCTGTCAGTTGCGTCGAATAACTGGGTGTGTTTTGCACCGAAAACATCACTTGAACCAGCGGGTTGTGATTTAAACTGCGAACTGGGTTCAATACCTCCACCAATTTTTCAAATGGCAAATCTTGGTGCTCGTAGGCGCTCAATGCCCGTTCACGCACCCGCGCTAACAATTGACGAAAAGTGGGGTTGCCCGATAAGTCATTTCGCATGACCAAGGTATTTACAAACATCCCAATCAACCCCTCCATCTCGACACGTTGGCGGTTGGCAGTTGGCGTTCCCACTGCAATATCTGTTTGGTTTGTGTAACGCGCCAGTAGCACTTGGAATGCTGCCAATAACGTCATAAACAATGTAGCATCGGATTGCCGCGAGAGATCTTTGAGCGCCTCAACCAATTCTGCTGACAAGACAATACTCTTTTCGGCGCTTGGGGCATTTTGGTTGTCCGGACGGGCAAAATCATGTGGTAAATTGAGTAATTCAGGCAGGCCAGATAGTTGGTTTTGCCAATAATTCAAGTGGGTTGCTAGTTTTTCGCCGTGTAACACTTGCCGTTGCCACGCTGCAAAGTCGGCATATTGAATCGGCAGGTCGGGCAAAGGGGATGGCTGACCCGCTGCAAAGGCGTTATATAACACACTCAATTCACGATAAAACACACCTGACGACCACCCATCACTACTAATATGATGACGCACAGACAGCAAAACATGGGTGCTTTCATCTAAACGATATAGCGCATAACGTATAGGGATTTCTTGTGCTAAATCGAAGGAGCGATGTATTACTTCATACATCTTTTTATGCAAATTTGCCTCGCGGTGTAGATCGGAAATGCTGCTTAAATCAACCACCGGCAGTGACAGCACAGCGGGTACAACTGTCTGCACAGGTTCACCGTCTTGTGTCACAATCAGGGTGCGCATGACTTCGTGTCGACGCAAAATTTCACGTAAGCTTTGCTCTAAAGCGACCACATTCAAATTGCCGCTCAAACGCCAAGCGCTAGGTTCGTTATAGGCATTGTTGCTTGGCTCTAATTGCTGCAAAAACCAAAGCCGTTGCTGCGAGAATGAAAGCCTCGCCGGTTGATTCGGGTCACGCAATGGCATGAGGCTGTTTTTGGGGGCCGTTTGTAACACTTGCCTTTGTAAATGTTGATTCAATAAAGCAAGCTTTTCGGGTGATAAATTAGCAATACGGTCTTCAAAATGTAATGTCATAGTTGTTTTCAACTTCATTTAATAATCTTTCTATGGTTTCATTGTCAAGCAATTCCACCTGATGTTGCACAATCATTAACGCCATCTTATCAATGGTGGGCTGCGCCAGCAAAATTTGCGGCGAAATCGCAACATTAAATTGATTGCTGATGCGGGTAATAATTTGGGTGGCACGAATTGAATCACCCCCTAGATCGAGAAAATGATCATGGATACCGATGGGCGCAAGGCCCAACACCTCTTGCCAAATCTCCACAATATCAGCTTCAATATTATTTCGCGCTGCCATATAAGGGGCAGCTTGGATGGGGCGAGCGGTAGGTGGATCGGGCAAAGCTTTAAGATCAACTTTACCATTTGCATTTAAGGGCAAGGCCGCCAGCGAGACATAGGCCGCTGGGATCATGGCTGGCGGCAATTTAACACTCGCAGCGCGGCGTATCTCACTCATGCTAGGGGCTGGGTGCTGTGCTGCCACGCCATATGCCACCAAGCGTTGCTCGCCGGTGTGATCAGGACGCGCCACCACCACAATCGATTCAAACCACCCAGTCGCCCACAACACATGTTCTATTTCGGCAACTTCAACTCGCATGCCCTTCACTTTTACTTGCAAATCTTTGCGCCCCATGTGAAAAAGACAGCCGTCATCGAGCCGCATGCCAAGATCACCGGTATAGAAAAGGCGGTCATGATTCCCTTGGGGATCGGGGTGAAAACGAGCCTCGGTCAATGCAGGTTGCCGCCAATACCCCGGCGAAACATAGCGACTCTTCACGACAATCTCGCCAATCTCGCCATTTTCAACCGCTTGGCCTTGCTCATTGATTAACAACACTTCAGTATCTGTTACACAATACCCAATTGGGACACGCTTGGTTGGAAAAATTGTCTTGTGATCAATAAAATAAAACGTTACTTGTTTTACTTCAGATAACCCGAATCCCACTCGGAAAATAACCTGCGGCGAAAAGTATTGTTGATATAACTCAATATCTGAAGGCAAAATACGATCTCCGCCTAAACCGATTAGCCGTAAATAAGGAAAATAAGCAGGTTTGGTTAAAGTCTGAACCCATTGACGAAATACACTTGGCACAAAAAGCCAAAACGTAACCTGATCTCGATGCAGCCAATCTGACAAGCCATGAATTGAGATTACATTTAAATCTAACGGGCATAGCGTTGCCCCCGTCAGTAAGGCTGGGTAGATTTTTGCTGCCGCGCCACTAAAACTATTCGACTCAGACAGCCCGATCCGATCTTCTTTGCACAAATGGAAGGTATTAATAAAAATTCTTGAGAAATGCAATACATCACGATGGTTTTCAATCACCCCTTTGGGTGCGCCGGTAGAACCAGAGGTATAGACGATATAGGCATAAGATTCGGGTGTTTGATCAATCTCAGGCGAATCGGCAGGTAAATGTTTAGGCAAATCATCCAAGTTGATCAACTGAAGATCGGGTTGCGTGGCAGCCAAGGTTTGTGCCTGCCTCAAACACTGCGCATGGGTAATCAGCAATCGTGCTTGGCTATCAGCCGCAATATAGGCTAATCGCTCGTTTGGCGCAGTGTGATCAAGCGCCACATAAAATTTGCCGGCCTTGTGAATGCCCATGATCGTCACCATCGCTTGCACGCCTTGCGTCATCAAAAATAACACTGGCTCGCTGCCCACGCCCAGCCTTTGCAAAATGGCATGTGCCAACTGATTCGCCGCAATATTTAGCTCGGCATAGGTCAAGGTTTCTGCCCCAGCTTTCAACGCCAAACGATCGGGGTGGCGTGCCACCATTTGCGCAAAGCGGCTTACGATTGATTGATTGAGGTCTTCGGGGTTAAATTCTTCCCATTGTCCGGTTGGGTGAAAACATTTGGCGCGAATGGCCTCTTGGGTGCGTAAGTTGAGCATTAAGTCATCCATCGTTTGTGCGCTTAATTGTAGTTTATCGCAGTCTTTATTACTTTTGTATAAGGCGATCAAGCTTCACACCAAATCTTTATCAAACTTTCGTATCATATGCGTTATCATTCTGCAACCATGTCTAGCTTAAATGCGCAAGCACTCAGCGTTCAATATCAACAACAACGATTACAAAAGCACATACTGGCCTTAGACACGATCAACTTTGCTGTTCAGTCCAACCTGTTTGTTGCAATCATTGGGCCAAGCGGCTGCGGCAAAAGCACATTGCTCAATGTCATTGCAGGTCTCGTGCCACCTACGTCTGGACAAATCACCATTAACCAGCGTGTAATCACCGGTCCTGGGCGCGACCGTGCTATGGTTTTTCAAACAGCAGCATTAATGCCTTGGCGCACTGTGATTGAGAATGCGGCGTATGGGCTTGAATTACAAGGCATTGCGCGTGCCGATGCACAACAACAAGCCAAACACTACCTTGATTTAACAGGCTTAAACGGTTTTGAGCACAGCTACCCGCATGAGTTGTCGGGCGGAATGCAACAACGGGTGAATTTAGCACGTGCTTTAGCAATCTCGCCGAATATTCTGCTGCTCGATGAGCCGTTATCGGCGCTGGATGCGCTCACCCGTGAAAGCATGCAGCTAGAGTTACAACGAATTTGGCTGCAATCTCGCCCGACTGCCATTTTGGTCACCCATGATATTAGCGAAGCTATTTTTCTGGCGGATGAGGTGTGGGTAATGACGCCGCGCCCCGGGCAAATTCGGGCACGGTTCAGTATTCAACTGCCGCGCCCAAGACTAATTAGCCATAAACGCCAGGCTTACTTTGTCAATTTACAAGAAGAAATTTGGCAAATGCTCGGCATCAATTAAAATAATCTCCAAGACCACATGGCAACAATAAAACAAAACGAGCATAAAATTCTAGGCATTGCGGGCATCCTAACCTTCTTGTTGCTTTGGGAATTGGTCTACCAACTGGCCCTGATCCGCCCTATTTTTACCAGCGCCCCAAGTCGCATTATCACTGCTGCGCAATGGCTGTTTGCCAATGGGTTATGGTATGACATTTGGATTAGCACGCTTGAATTTACACTTGGCTTCGGCTCGGCAATGCTTGTCGGTGTTGTTGGCGGCATGGTGTTGGGTTGGAATCGCCGATTGGGTGCGATTTTCGAGCCATTCATTAACTTATTTAATGCGACCCCACGCATTGCATTGCTGCCGCTACTCATTCTGTGGTTGGGGATCGGCTTGCTTTCAAAGGTTGCAGTAGTCTTTTTAGGCGCGTTATTTCCCATTTTAGTCAATACCATCAGCGGCTTACGCACACTTGACCCGTCGCTGGTTTATTGCGCCCGTGCCTTTGGCGCAAATCCACGCCAAATTCTGTTAACCATCGGCTTGCCGAGCGCCGTGCCCTTTATTTTGGCCGGAATGCGTTTGGGGGTGGGGCGTGGGCTGGTTAGTGTGGTGGTGGCAGAATTGGTTGCCGCGAACGCCGGCGTTGGTTATATGATGCATATCGCTGGATCAACTTTTCAAACTGATAAGGTTTTTGTCGGTTTGTTTTTAATCGCTGGTACAGGCTATACCCTGACTGCCATTTTGTCAACGTTCGAACGCCATTTCGAGCGCTGGCGTCCACAAAAATATTAGGATTCTCCATGTCTATTGTCAACACACCCACCCGCATTCGTTCATTTGTTTTTGCCATTCTGCTCGTCTTAACCAGTGCGTGCCAATCACCGAGTATTTCTGTGACCTCAACGGCCCCAACAAAAGTCAATCTGTGTTATAGCGCTATCTCTGTATCTCAATCTACTTTGTTATATGCGGCTGAAAAAGGTCTATTCAAAAAACATAACATCGAGCCAAATTTGGTTTTTATCAATGGGGGGCCGGCAGCGGCCACGGCGCTCGTTGCTGGGCAAGTAGATATGTGTGGTATTGCTGGCTCCAATATCATTAATACGGCTGCTTCGGGTTCAGACTTAGCCTTGATCGGCGGGCTAATTAATATACAAATGTATTCTTTGGTTGTGCGACCCGAAATCAAAAATATTAGCGACTTAAAAGGCAAACCAGTCGCAATCGCCCAACCCGGTGGAAGCTCAGATATATCCATGCGGGCAGTGCTCACACACTTAGGTTTAAAACCCGATACCGACGTAACCTTATTAAGTATTGGTGGGCAAAGAGACCGAAGTGCCGCGATGGATTCGGGCGCAGTGTTTGCCACCTTAGTTTCGCCCCCTGAAACGATAGAGGCGACAGCGCGTGGTCATCGTGTTTTATTTGACATGGCTGATCTGAAGCTGCCTTATCAGCATACAGCGGTTGCCACATCACGCAAGTTTCTCAAGGAAAATCGCGGTGCGGCGATCAATGTCATGAAAGCGATTAGCGAAGCCATCGCAATGATGAAAAAAGATAAAAGCAGCGCCACAGAAATTATTGCAAAGTTTTATAAACTCGACCCAGTAAAAGATGCGAATTCAATCGAAGAAGCCTATAGTGTCGTGGTTTTAAAATATCTTGAGCAAATCCCTTATCCCACCCAAGAAGGTATTCGCAGGGAAATTGTGAGTGGCGCAGCAAGTAATCCGAATATGAGCAAGTTAAAGGCAGAGGATGTAATTGACCTCAGCATCATACAAGACCTTGAAAAAAGTGGTTTTTTTACCACGCTTTACAAATGAACAGTGCCGAAAGATTTAGCAGCAAAGCCAAACTTTACGCTGAGCATCGGCTCGACTACCATCCAGCGGCGTTTGCCCACATCGCACATACCCAGCCCCAACCGCTCACCGCTTGGGTGGCTGATGTTGGCGCGGGCGGTGGGGAGGTTAGCAGGCATTTGGTTGGGCAAGTGAAGCATATTTTTGCCATTGAACCCAATGCACAAATGCGTGCCAATGCCGTTACTCGGCTGGGCCAAAATGCCTCGGTCACAATTTGCGCTGGCCAAGCCGAGGCACTTTGTCTGCGTAATCACAGCCTAGATATCATTACGGTAGGGCGGGCCATTCATTGGTTTAACCCCGAGCAAAGCAAAGCGGAATTTAAACGAGTGCTCAAGCCTGATGGATTATTATGTGTGTTGCGCCTTCCAATTGCGCCAAGTCTACTTAGCGAGGCAACACAACCATTCTATACCGAAGCCTATGGCTGGGACACAGCTACAACCACCCGAAGAAAAAATGCGCCACCGCCTCATTTTTTCTTCGGGCAAAATCCACAACGATTGACTTGGATACAAGAGATTCACGAAGATTTCGAGCAATATTTCGGGCGAATATCCTCGCTGTCAGTCGCTCCAAATCCGAGTCATCCGCAATACGGCCTCTTTCGTGAGGCTATGCACGGGCTTTTTGAAAAGCATAGCCACAATGGACTGTATACCAGTATTTGCACCACCGAGTTATTTATCGGAACCATCCCTTAATGTCAATCAATATTTCTTCCAATTCGCACCCTAGCCTCTCTATCATCGAACAATTTGAGGCGATGGCGTTGGCTTATCCGCAGCATATTGCGGTCACCTCACAGAAGCAAGCTATCAGCTACGCAACTTTGAATGAAAAAGCCAACCGTTTAGGACACCTGCTTTTACAAAAAAACGCTGCAACTACGCGGCCCATTGTGTTGCTTCTTGATCATGAGGTGCAAATTTGCGTTGGAATCTTAGGGGTGATCAAAAGCAACCATTTCTATAGCGCACTTAACCCCGCACACACGCCCCATCATTTACAAGTCATTCTCGATGATCTACAGCCTTCTTTACTGATTACACAAGCCAAATTTGCCGAATTAGCCGATCAATTAGCAGAAAACCGTCCAATAGATGTCATCGTTATTGACGACTTAGACCCCGAGCTACCCGCCCATAACCTTAATCTGAATATAGCCTTAGATGCACCGTTGGTCATTTTTTACACCTCTGGCTCAACGGGTGTGCCCAAAGGCGTAATGCGTAGCCATAAAATGATGTTGCATCGCCTATTCACGGGGCAACACAAGGCACTTTCGCCATTATCAAGTCGCATTGCCATGTTGCAACCATGTAGCCTAGCAAACTCAGCCAACGATTTTTATAGCGCACTCACCTCTGGCAACACGCTATGCTTTTTTAATATCAATGAAATGGGGATTCGAGGGTTTGCACAATGGCTGTCTACTCAACAAATCACCCATTTGCATATCACAATCGCATTGTTAAGACAATTTTTGCATGAACTCCCACCAGACGCTTATTTTCCGGATTTACGCGAAATTTCGCCAGCAGGTCAAATTTTAAAACAAGATCTTTCGCATATATGGAGATATTTCTCCGGCGATGTGACTGTGATCAGTCGTTATTCCGCTAGTGAGGCGGGGCAAATCACCAGAACAGAAATATATTGCAATACCCCCATCTCAGGGAATGTGGCTCCGGTCGGGTTTGCCGTGCCGGGTTATGAAATTACGTTAGTGAACGAGCATGATCAACCTGTGCCCCAAGGGGAAAGTGGTGAAATCATTGTTCGCAGCAAATTTATTACAAACGGGTATTGGAACAAACCCGAACTAACGAATAAAGCAATAACGGTAGATCCCAGTGCCCCCAACATTCGTATTTATCGCACCGGCGATTGGGGGCGGTTTGATGGCAACGGGTGTTTGGAATTTTTAGGACGTAAAGATGATCGAGTCAAAATTCGTGGCTTCACCGTTGAATTATTTGAGGTTGCTGCTGTTGTCATGCAGATCAACGGCGTGAAAGAGGCCATTGCAATTGCAAAAGAAGTTGGCGCAGGGGATAAAAAATTGCTGTGTTATTGGACGGCGACCACACCCGACACCCCACTGAGTAATCTCGATTTGCGGCATGCCGCTGCCGAACGCCTCCCCAACTTTATGATGCCCGCCGCGTTTATTCGGCTGCTCGCCCTGCCACTCAATTCGACCGGCAAAATAGACCGCACCGCGCTGCCCGACGCTGGGCATGCTCGACCCGAATTATCCGCCAACTATGTCGAGGGTCGCACTGCCGACGAAAAACAGCTTGCTCAAATTTGGAGTGATGTGCTGCAACTAGATCGAGTGGGTATTCATGACCCATTCCTCGATTTGGGGGGCAATTCGTTACAAGCAATGCGGATTTCTTCACGGGTCCAACAGGCTTTTCAGGTTGATATTCCGCCTGCCCAATTGCTAAAAAGCGCTACTGTCGCACAAATGATGATTGCCATCACGCAATATCGCTCACGACAGATTGATGATGACACCTTGGCAGCGTTGCTGGACACACTAGATCATCCCATCCCCTAATCCACCCGCCCACTCGGATAATAATCAAGTGCCTGCTCGGTCATGGCGCGACGATAATTGATGGCGACAGCGTCGAAGGTGAGGTGCAACTCGTCGGCGAGGTCAAACGGCACTTGCTCCGGGCGTTGCGATTCGACAATGCGCTGGTCTTGCCCGAAAATGGTGTCTTCGAAGGCTTGCAGCACCGTATCGGGTTGATCGAGGTCATAATTGCGGCCAATAATGCAGTAACCGCGACAGTGGTTTTTGTCAATGGGCTGCGAAACGAAGAAGTAGACCATGCCCTTCACCCCGCCCCAGCCCAATCGCAACACAATGGTATAGGGCAAATGCAGCTCGTAGCGGCTGCGGCGCTCAGGCGCAAGCACCTGATCGTTGGCAAACACCGGAAAATCGTCGCTGTTGGGCGCTTCGGGCCGCACAATGGTGTAGTGCAGCACATGGTCGCGGATCTCAACTTTGTAATCGGGCACGACTGGGCGGTTGACATCGCCGAGCAAACCCGGATGCACCCACGGGAAATGCCCGAAGTCGGTGAAATTCTCCACCTGCCGCGAGGCATCGCTGTTCCAGTTAAATGGCCCTGTGTTGACAATTTTCCACTGCCCATTTTCAAATTCGGGGATTTCGGGCAAGGCATAACGTTGCGGGCTGCGCAAGGCCACCCAAATTAGCCCATAGCGCTCGATACAATCGTAGCGAATAGCCCGCGCCTTGCTGGGGATGACGGTGCTGGCGGCCTTTTGCGGGATAAGGGTGCACATGCCCGCCGCGTTGTAGCGCCAGCCATGATAGCCGCACACTAACTCATCGCCCTTCACCCAACCCAACGATAACGCCGTGCCGCGATGGATGCACACATCTTTCATGGCGTGGGGTGTGCCGTCGCTGCTGCGCCAAATCACCAACATTTCGCCCAGCAATTTGCTGGCGTAGGGTTTGTTGCTCACCTCATGCGCATAGGCCACCGGATGCCAACAGGCGTAGAGATTGGGGGTGAATGGGGCAGTTGTCATGGCGATAAGTATATCCGCATACAATGCTAAGCTATGGCTATCGCTTCTGCCACCCAGAAATCGGGTTTCTGAGAGAAACCCGATTTATACATACAATGCTAAGCTTATGGCTATCGCTTCTGCCACCGCCTATGACGCCATCATCTTTGATATGGATGGTCTGATGCTCGACACCGAGCGCTTGTCGCACCGCGCTTTTCATCGCGCATTTGACGAGATGGGCTACGCACTGCCTTACGAAGATTATTTACGCTTGGTTGGGCGCAATCGCCCAGATACCGAACAGTTATTGGCTGAAATGTATGGCCCACAGTTTCCGGTGCAGGCCATTTATCAGCGCACCAATATTCACTACGCGGCAGCCATCGCCCAAGCCGTTCCGGTCAAGTCTGGCCTGCGCCCGCTGCTCGATTGGCTCACCCAAAACCACATCCCCATCGCCGTTGCCAGCTCGACCGAGCGCAGCGGGGTCGAATATAAATTGCGCCAAGCCAACTTGCGCCACTACTTCCCCGTCATTGTTGGCGGCAATGAGGTCAGCCAAGGCAAGCCCAAGCCTGATATTTTTTTGACGGCTGCCCAACGCATTCAAATCGCACCGCACAAGTGCATCGTGCTCGAAGATTCTGAGCCGGGCATCCGCGCCGCGCACGCCGCCAATATGCTCCCGATCATGATCCCCGACCTCAAGCCACCCAGCGCAGAGATTAAGGCGCTCGCCCATCGCATTTTCCCGACACTTACTGAGGCGCTTCCTTTTGTGCAAAGCCGCCTCAAGACTAGCATTACTCGAATATGAACCAAACCCATCCTCTTGCCGTCATTCGCTCGCCACGCACCCAGTTTTGGGATGGCGTCAAGGCCCAAATTCCCAACACCTCCGGCATCATGCCTTTTGGCATGTTGGCTGGAGCATTTACCACCAGTGTCTTGCAAAGCGAATTGTTGGGCGTGCTTTACACGTCGGGCGTGTTTGCCGGGCGGGCGCAAATGGTCGCCATGCAATTGGTGCTCGACAAATCGCCCATTTTCGTGCCATTGGCGGCCTGCATCGTCATCAATTTGCGCCACCTCATGTATGGCGCGGCGCTGTCTGAATATTTTCGCCACGTGCCGCTACGCTGGAAAATCCTCTCCGCATTTTTAATGACCGACCTGTCTTACATCGTCGGTTATCCGCATTTTCGCAAAGAGGCCGACACACCCCATGCCGCCACCAGCCTATGGTATTACCTTGGCGCGTCCATCGTCAATTGGGGCGCATGGAGCACCGGCGGCGTGATCGGCGCGTTGATCGGGGCGCAAATTCCACCCAGTTTATCGCTCGATCTTGTGCCCACCTTTTCATTCATCGCGGCGTTGGTCAATGGCATGCGTGACCGCGCCGGATTTGCGGCGGGCGTATCTGCCGGTATTGTGGCCGTCATTTTTGCTGGCTTGCCTTGGTCAATGGGGCTATTCATCAGCGCCATCGTCGGTCTAATTGTCGGCTTGGTGGTCGAGCAACGCGACGAGGTGTCCGCATGAGCCTATCGTCCGAAGTTGACACACTTTATGCGTGGGGCTTGATGATCGGCATGGCGATCATCACCTTCGCCTTGCGTTTTGGCCCGCTCACCCTATTTAGCAAAATAGACCTGCCGCGTTTGGCCCACCGCTCATTTCGGTTGGTCATTCCGGCAGTATTCGCCGCGTTGGTTTTTCCGGTCTTGTTTTTGGTCAATGGTGCACCTGCGCTCAACCCATTCAGCAATCCCAAACTCATCGCTGCCGTTGTGGCGGTGTTGGTGGCGTGGCGCACCAATCACATGCTGCTCACCATGTTGGCGGGCATGGTGGTCATTTGGGGTCTGAAATGGTTGGGCGTGGGCTAAGCCTTTTTCTTTTGATTTGCTCATCATTTGCCGTCATAATGCGACAAGCAAAATGAAATGGCTTAAACGAATCGGTCTCGGCTTACTTGGTCTGTTGCTGGTCAGCGCAATTGGGTTTTACGCATGGACGCAATTCTCGCGCTACCCCGCCAAAGCGCAAGCCAAGCAAATTGCCCAACAAAGCACCCCCAACCCGAACGGCTGGCTGGTCTTTCAGCCTGCCCAACCCAGCACGCAAGGCTTTGTCATCTATCCGGGTGGATTGGTGGACGCCCAAGCCTATGCGCCTGTCGCCAAAGCACTGGCCGAGCGCGGCATTTTCACCGTTATCGTGCCCGTGCCGCTTGAGCTTGCCATCACAAATATTGATGCCGCCAAACCCGTCATTGACGCTTACCCCAACATTCGCACATGGGCCGTCGGTGGGCATTCGCTGGGTGGCGCCAGCGCTTGTATGTTCGTGGCGCGGCAAGGCAATAACCAAAAACTTAATGCGCTGGTGTTGTGGGGCGCGTATTGCACCGACAATGTTGCCGCCACCATGCCCAATGTCATCTCGATCTACGGCGCCCAAGACAACCTTGTCAACAAGAATAGCGCCGAAAAATTGCAATTTGGCTTGCCCGCGAACACGCGCTGGGTGGTGATTGGCGGTGGCAACCACGCCATGTTTGGCGACTATGGCGAGCAAAGCGGCGACGGGCCGCTTACGCTCGCGCCCGATGAGGCACGCCGTCGTATTGTGGATGAAACAGCGAGTTTTATTTTAGGGTTAAAGTAAAATGGTGGACGGCACAATATGATATCTACCCCATCGAAGTTGACCCTCGGCGATGTGCGCCGTGCTATGCGAGCGGCTTTGCCCGGTTGGCAAGCCCAACGCCTGATGTGCCCGCCCCAGCGCGATGTCGTCATTTCACAAGAAATACTCGATCGAGCGCGACCGTCGAGTGTGCTGGTCTTGCTTTACCCAAAAAACGATACGCTGTATTTGGTGCTGACGTTGCGGGCTGCCACCCTCAATTTGCACAAGGGGCAAATTTCATTGCCGGGCGGCGGCTGTGACCCCGACGATATTGACTTTGCCGACACTGCCTTGCGTGAGGCCAACGAAGAATTGGGCATTGTGCGTGAGCAAGTTGAGGTGCTTGGCCCGCTGACCGAAATTTATGTGCCGCCCAGCAATTTCCTCATCCATCCTGTCGTTGCCATCAGCGAAGCCGCACCCCAATTTTTGCCGAATGCGCACGAAGTCGCCAGCATCATCGAAGTGCCGGTCAGCGATTTGCTCGACCCAGCGCTGCGCTCGACCCAATTGCGGCCCGCGACCAGCTTAGGTGGGCAGATGATCCTCGTGCCCACCTTTTTTGCCAACGGTTATTATGTGTGGGGCGCGACCGCCATGATCTTGGCCGAGCTTGCCATGTTGTTGGACGGTGGAGATTAGCTTATGGGGGTCAACATGACGGGCCATCACCCGACTGCATAAAACGAACTCAAACCTCCGAGGTCTCAAAGATCTCGGAGGTTTAACAGCTATTTTCACCGCAGATGCGTCAATTTGCATTGCATGGATGTTATTATTCCGTTACCGAATCGGGATATAAATATCGGTGCGTAGCACTTCGGGCGCGGTTTGGCTAGGGTCGTCAACGTAATCCTCAAAGGGTGGGGCGTCGCGGAACTCGCAGCCAGACGTGGGTAGCCAGTCGCGCAGCGCGGCTTGCCATGTTTGCCACAGCGTGTCATACGGACCGACATGACGAAAGACCGCCCAGCGCCCAGCAGGCAAAATTTGGTAAGCCAAGCCATCACCGGCGGGAATCTCATCGCCGGCTGCAAAGACCGCCCCAGCGTCCATGATCGCCATTTGCCCAACTTCGACTTCGGATGGGTAAATGGCGACGCATTTTTGCATTTTGTGCATGGCTTGTTGTTGCGCAAGGTAGCCCATCAGTTTGCCAAATGCCTCGCGGTTGGCAGTTTGAAACGCGGGCGAGGCCATGATCTCAGTGGCACGCGCATATAGCACTTTGAGATCGGGCAGGGTTTTAATTTCGAGTGGTTGCATAATTTTTTCCTTTGGGTTGTAGTAAATGTGTTTGTGAATGAGATGACCGGCCCAAATGCGATTAAGCTGGCGAAATTCGCTCGGGTTATAGCCGAATTGCTGCTTAAATGCTTTGTCAAACGCCGAATGGGTATCGTAGCCATGCGACAACGCAATTTCGGTCACACTGAGATCATCCGTCAGAAGCAGCCGCGCCGCCCGCTCCATCCGCACCCGTCGTATGTAGGTGGTGATGCTTTCGCCGCCGTGTGCCGTAAACATGCGGTGAAAATGGGGGATCGAATAGCCAGCTAGCTTGGCCAATTCGTCGCGGGGCAAATCTTCGTCGAGATGCGCTCGAATGTAACTTTTGACGTGGTTGATTCGTTCGTAATGGCTCACTGGCGTTTGTGCCGTCATGTTTTTACTGTAGCACATCAGCACATTTGTTCGCTACTCCATATGTATCATGTGCCCGAACTTGTCAACGGCGGTGTGCAGAATGGTCGCAACGTCGCAATGGGTAGGCTTGTTCGTGTGGTATAACCTATTTTAAATGCGTTTCATCCAATCGCTCATTTTGCCGCTGCTTATCAATGCGATTCCCGCGCTGGGTTTTTTGTTCGGCGCATTTGGCACAGGCAACACCATGCTGATCTATTGGGCCGAGAATTTGCTCGGCGGGTTGATGGTCGCCGTGCGTATTTGGCTGCACCGCCGCTGGACGCAAAAACAAGGGCATTATCGGGCGCATGTCAACACCATGACCACCACAACCACCCGCCGAGGTGGTCGCGTCACTCAAACCCGACAAATCCGCACCACATTTCTGGCCGAATTTATGCTGACGCACCTCGTTTTCACTTTGGCGCATGGTGTTTTTCTCGTGTTTCTGTTATTTGTCATGCGGGTTTTGCCCGACCGCCAAACATGGTTGCCGGCCATCGCCTCAATGGCTTTTTTCCAAAGCATCGCTTTGGTCATGGATGTCGTCACACTCAAATATCGCCCATTTGCGTGGGTAAAACGCCTTGCAAATGGCGCGTTGGGCCGCATGGCATTGGTGCATTTGGCGCTCATTTTTGGCGTTGGTCTCGCTGCGGTGATTGGCAAAAATGAGTTATTCTTTGTGCCTTTCGCTGCGCTCAAGTTGCTGGTGGATGTGGGCAGCTATTTTCTCAAAAGCGATCAACAATATGCCCCGGCGCCGAGTTGGCTGGCGAATGGCATGAACAAACTCAAGCCGGGCCATGATTTTGCGGCTGAATTGGAGGCCGACCGGCAACGCTTGCTGCGCGAGGCCGAGCTAGACGAACAAGTAATCCCTGCGCGTAGCGCATCTACTGCAAAGGAATGAAATGGTTTGTAAATAAAAGTGCTATCATCATGCAATGAGAACACAGAGTCAGATTATTCACATCGTTCGATTCGGGATGACGTTGTTTTTGTTGGCAGGATGTTCACTTGGCGCACCCCCCCGACCG
>JAHBAL020000137.1 GCA_018500105.2 Anaerolineae bacterium | reverse complement strand
GCGCCGCGGCGCATTATGCTCAATTGAGCAAGGCTGTGCTCATTTATGGCAGTGCCACGCCGTCGCTCGAGGCATGGCATGCGGTGAATGTGGGCCGCACGTTTGCCGAATTTAGCCCCGACAGCCCGCCGCTGGCTTTGCTCGAATTGCCCAATCGGGTGCGGGCGCACGCCAGCCGCGTGGCTGACCAACAGGCGAGGCTCGGCATCAAGGCCGAGGTATTGCCCGAAAATGCCGCCGAAGTGACGCAATTGGTTTACCAGCCGCTGCCCGATGTGCAATTGGTGGATATGCGGGCCGAATTGCGGGCGGGCAACACCAGCATGTTTAGCGTGGCCCTGCGCGACGCGCTTTTGCACACGCTCAGTCGTGGCGAACAGGCCATCATTTTTCTCAATCGGCGCGGATTGGCTTCGTGTGTGGTGTGCCGCGATTGTGGTCACGCGGTGCGTTGCCCAAACGACGATGTGCCACTCACCTTGCATGGCGTTGACAACAAAGGCCAGCTTGGGCAGCCAAACCAGCGCCTCAAATGTCATCATTGTAATCACACCGAGCCAGCGCCGAAGGTGTGCCCGGCTTGCAATAGCCCGCGCATCCGCTATATCGGCATTGGCACGCAACGCATCGAGCAAGCCATTCACGATCTGCATCCGGCGGCCCGAATTGTGCGCTGGGACAAAGACACTGCGTCGAGTCGCGGGGCCGAAAAGCTGCTGCTTGAGCGTTTTATGAATCAGCAAGCCGATGTGATGGTGGGCACGCAGATGATCGCCAAAGGCTTGGATTTGCCGATGGTGACGCTGGTGGGCGTGGTCTTGGCCGATGTCGGGCTGTTTTTGCCCGATTTTCGCGCCTCCGAGCGTGTGTTTAATCTGATCGAGCAAGTGGCGGGGCGGGCCGGACGCGGTTTGCTCAAGGGGCGTGTCATTGTGCAAACCTACAACCCCGATCATCCGTCCATTGCCCACGCCAAACATCACGATGTGCAGGGCTTCGCCAACTACGAATTGAGCAATCGTCGGATGCTTGATTTGCCGCCGTTTGTGCGCTTGGTGCGTTTTGAATTTGAGGACGAGAGCGAGGACAAGGCGCGTCAGCAATGCGAGGCGTTGGCCCGTCAATTGCGCAAGTATTTGCCGCAGCCTAGCAGCCTAATTGGCCCAGCACCGGCCTACTTTACGCGCCGCAACAAATGCTTTCGCTGGCACATCATTGCCCGCACCCCCGCGCCACGCCACCTGCTCACCCAACTTGACATCCCGCCCAACTGCGAGGTTGACGTTGACCCGACCAACCTTTTGTAAATGAGTGAATGAGCGAATGAGCGAATGAGTGATTGATAGAAGGATCCTTACCAATCACTCATTCACCCACACTTGCCAACTCAATTTGGCAGGCACGACAATTTGCGCCGGCAGGTCGTTGGGGCGATAAGGGCCGTTGAGCACGCGCTCAAGCATGGCGGCCTTAGACGCGCCGCTGACGAGGAACATGGCTTCGCGGGCGGCGTTGATGAGCTTGGGCGTGAAGGTGATGCGCTCGGCGTTGAGTTTTTCGGTGCGGTGCGCTACCACCAAACGCTCGGCGGGCAATGTTGCCAATGTGCCGGGGAAAAGCGAAGCCGTGTGCCCATCGTCGCCCATGCCGAGCAAAATGAGGTCAAAAACGGGTGGGGTGGGCGATGCACCCAATTGCGCCACCAGTTCGGCCTCGTAAGCCGCTGCTGCTGCCGCCGCGCCCAACTCGGTCTGCACCCGATGCACATTTTGCGCCGGAATGCCGCACGGCTGAATGAGCGCCATGTTGGCGCTGTTGAAATTGCTGTCGGCGTGTGCACTCGGCACATTGCGTTCGTCGCTCAGCCAAACATGAATGCGTGTCCAGTCCAATTGCCCGTGCCACTGCGCCGAGGCCAGCGTGCTGTAAAGCTGCTTGGGCGTGTTGCCGCCACTCAGGGCAAGGTGACACACGCCGCGCTCGGTGATGGCTTGTCGGGCGATGTCGGTTATTTGCTGGGCGCAGGCTTGCATCAGCGCCGCCGTGTTGGTGTGACGATGCACCTCGCCGCGCATGGCTGTGCGCAGCCGCGCAATCCCCTCTGCCACCGAATATTTGGGCGAATAGACCGCTGAGCCAACCACCACGATATCGGCCCCCGCCTCGCGCACTTGGCGAATGGTGCTCACGTTCACCCCGCCATCCACTTCGATCTGGGCGCTTGAGCCGATGGCGTCCAGCATTTGCCGCATTCGCCGAATGCGCCCCAGCGCTGCCGGAATGAAGGCTTGCCCGCCGAAACCCGGCTCGACCGACATAATGAGCACCAAGTCGAGCAGTGGCAACGCCTCTTCGAGCAGGCCGAGTGGGGTGAGGGGATTGAGGGCCACGCCCGCTTGCATGCCCAGCGCCTTAATTTGCTGCAAGGTCGAATATAAATGCTCGCAGGCTTCGACATGCACAATCAGGCGTTTCATGCCCGCCGCAGCGTAATCTTTGAGATATGGGTCGGGGTTGCTCACCATCAAATGCGCCTCGCACGGGATGGCGCAGCTTTGCTTAACGCCAGCGCACACCATTGCGCCAAAACTCATGTTGGGCACAAAATGCCCATCCATCACGTCGAGGTGCATCCATTCTGCGCCCGCTTGCTCGGCGGCACGCACTTGTTGGCCTAAATTGGCAAAATCGGCGGTCAAAATCGAAGGGGCGAGATACATAAGAAAGCTGAAAAACTAAATGAACGAGGCACAATTTAAGCGCCCCGTTCATTTTATCCGATTTAGTTGCTTGTATTTTATACCAACCGCATGCTCAAGATGGACTTTAATCGCATATATTTTGCGCGTCATTCCGACGAGGAACGAGGAGGAATCTTTGCGTAAACTTAATCATTGTGCTGATTTTC
>JAHBAL020000429.1 GCA_018500105.2 Anaerolineae bacterium | reverse complement strand
GGTGGTGGGGGCGGCGGGGGGGGAGCAAATTCATGCCCGCACGTCGGGCAAAAAGGCACATCGGTTGTGATGCGCGAAAAACAAGATGGACAACGTTGCATTTTGGCAGGGCGTGCGGCTTCGGCGCTTCCTCCTGCCGAAGCCGCATTCGCCTTGTTATCTTTAGACGTATCCATATTACTATTTTAGTGGCAGTAATGAGTAGTCAGTAGTCAGTAAACAGTAATGAGTAGTTAGTAAACAGTGGTCAGTAGTCAAATTGTATAGCTAAATCGCGGAGTTAATTTGAAATCGGTCACACCCGATGGGATAAAACTGGCTCAAACCTCCGATGTCTTAGTGCGGTTTGATGTTGTCGCCACAACTTGCGCCAAGACATCGAAGGTTTAGCAGCTATTTTCACCTCAGGTTTAAAGCCGCTTTGCATTTGTGCGATTACACATCATGCCCCGATACCAGCCAGCCCTAATTTTTTGGCATCGGCCTGCATGGCCGCCAACACGACGCCGATATGCTCATCGAGTGGCACACCTAAATTAGCAGCAGCATGTTCAATCTCATCTCGATGCACCCCAGCGGCAAACGCCTTTTCCTTCCACTTTTTCTTAATAGACGACAATTGCACATCGGCCACGTTTTTGCTGGGCCGCACAAATGCCACCGCTGCAATAAAACCGGTCAATTCATCCACCGCCACAAGCGTTTTCTCCATCATAGATTCTGGGTGCACGCCTGTGCGCTCGGTTGCATGGGCCTCGATCCCGCGCACAATGTCCTCGCACCATCCCAGCGAGCGCAACAGCCGACACCCGACCACCGGATGGCAATCATCGCCCACCAACGTCGGGTGGCGCTGATAATCAAAGTCGTGAACCAAGCCCAACACACCCCACACATCAGGGTCGCCGCCATAACGCGGGGCATATGCCCGCATCGCCGTTTCAACCGACAACATATGCCGAATCAATGCCGGATCCGTCGTCCATTCAGTGACCAACGCCCACGCGGCGTCTCGTGTATTTACTTCGCTCATCGTCCTTTATAGAAATGACTGAATGCGCGAATGGGTGAGTGAGTGAGTGATGTTCTTCATTCACTCATTCACCCATTCACTCAATTTTAACTTTGTCTCCCATTACGGGCAAAGGCCGTGTGATAAAAACATCCCACATGGCTTTCATCGTTGCCAATACCTCGCGGGTGTGATTAAACCACATCCCGCGATAAGGGCGGCGATCGGCCACAAACCCGATCGCGTCAATGCCCAATTGCTCACAGATCATCATCGCGCGGTCCAAATGAAAACGCTGTGTCACCAGCACCACCGAATCAAGGTCAAAAATGGCTTGGGCGCGATAGCACGTCTCATAGGTGCTGCGTCCGGCATAATCGAGCACAATATCGGCATCCGGCACACCCATTTGCAAGGCTGTGCGCCGCATCACTTCCGGCTCGTTATAGCCCAACAAACGATTATCGCCACTCATCAATAATTTGCTAATTTTGCCTGCTTTATACAGCTCAGTCCCCGCCAAAATGCGATCATACAGCACCGGCGAAGGCAAATTGTTAAACACACCAGCCCCAAATACCACAGCCACCTTGTGGCGGGGAATTTGGTCAATATCATCACGCACATCCCCATTAGCCCGATAATGCGTCCAAAGCCGCACTGCCAACACCACCAAAACAATGATCATTGGCAAAAATAACAATCGCTTCAACACGTTATAGCTTCTCAATTTGCAACTAGTTGGATAGTTAATTGGATTGGGTGATTAAATGGTTGGGGGTTGATTAGTTGATTGGTTGATTGGTTGATTGGTTGATTGACGACTCGTGACTTACGACTTATCAATCAACTAGCCAACCAATCAACCAACCAACTAATCAACTAATCAACCAACCAACTAATCAACCAACCTCATGTCATATCGGCGGCGCTAAAGCCCGAAGGCAATAACGCGCCTGAAGTAGTGGTGCTAAAGTTGCCTTTGCCATCGGCAATAATGACAATGATATCGGCCCCAAATTCGCGGATCACCTGCCGACACGCGCCACACGGCGACCAGCCTTGATCGGTGACAACCGCAATGGCGACAAATTCACGATGACCTTCGCCAACGGCGGTGAAAATGGCGCTGCGTTCGGCACAATTGGTCAGCCCATACGAGGCGTTTTCAACATTGCACCCGCTAAAAACCAGCCCCGATTTGGTCATCAACGCCGCCCCAACCTGATAACCAGAATAAGGCGCATAGGCGTTTTTGCGCACCTCATCAGCAGCACGAATTAACCTGCGAATAATGGCCTCAGCAAACCCCGCCACCACTTTTTGCGGGCCAACTTGCTCACTCTCACTTGACGACATCGTTTGTGTACTATACCTCAAGATTAGTGTCAGGGTGTCAGAATGTTAATGTATTCAGAAATCGCTTATAGCAGATTTCTAGTTGACACTCTGATACTCTGACACTCTGACACTTTGATACATGCCGTCATTTCATCCCTTCAATCTTCGGGCGATATTGCAAGGCCTCGGCGAGATGCGCGGTTTGGATGGCGTCGCTGCCTGTCAAATCAGCGATGGTGCGGGCCAACTTGAGCACACGGTGAAAGGCGCGGGCGCTGAGTTGTAATTGCTGCATGGCGGCCTTCATCAAATTGGTTCCGGCTGCGTCAAGCGCACAAAATTGGCGCAATTCGCCCACGCCCATATCGGCGTTGCAGCGAATGGCGGCGGGGCTGTTTTTAAGCCGCGCGGTTTGCCGATCACGCGCCGCCTGCACCCGTGCCCGAATGACCTCAGACGATTCAGCCACCCGCCCGTCGCTCAATTTGTCAAAATTCACCCGTTGCACATCCAAATGGATATCAATCCGGTCAAGCAACGGGCCAGAAATTTTCTTTTGATATTGGCTGACGTTAGCAGGCGAACACGTGCATGGCTTGACTGGATCGCCAAACCAGCCGCATTTGCATGGGTTCATGGCGGCAATCAATTGAAAATTGGCCGGAAATGTGAGCGAACCCGATGCGCGACTGATCGTCACCACTTTATCTTCCATCGGCTGACGTAATACTTCGAGCGCCCGCGCATCAAATTCGGGGAACTCGTCGAGGAACAAGACACCACGATGGGCCAAACTGACCTCGCCCGGACGCGGCATTTTGCCGCCACCGACCAAACCGGCGTGGCTGATGGTGTGATGCGGCGCACGAAATGGACGAGTTCGCAGCATCGGCTCGTCGTTTGATAGCATGTCGGCCACGCTGTAAATGCGTGTCACCTCCAACGCCTCCTCAACCGACAGCGCGGGCAAGATGCCGGGCATGGCGCGGGCCAACATGGTTTTGCCCGCGCCGGGGCTGCCCTTAAACAAGCAATTGTGCCCGCCTGCCGCCGCCAATTCAAGCGCCCGTTTGGCAACTTCTTGGCCTTTGACATCTTTAAAATCAACAATGGCGCTGACCTGCAAAATTTGTTCGGGCGAGGCGAGGCTTTGCGCCGCACGAGTCACATGCACTTCGGTCAGGCCATTGAGCGCCGCCACCACGTCGGCCAACGAATGCACCGCCACAATTTCGATATCGGGCACAAGCGCGGCCTCGGCCGCATCGCACGCGGGCACAAACATACGCTGATACCCTTTGCTGCGGGCAAAAGCCGTCATTGGCAAAATACCGCGCACATGACGCAAGCTGCCATCCAGCGCCAATTCGCCGATGACCAGCGCATTTTGCAACAAGGCGTCGCTCAATTGCTCGGAAGCGATGAGCAAACCCAAGGCCATCGGCAAATCGTAAGCCGGGCCAATTTTTTTGAGGTCGGCGGGGGCCAAATTGACAGTGACACGATTGAGCGGGAAACGCAACCCGCTGTTGCGCATGGCGGCCCGCACCCGCTCGCTGCTTTCTTTGACCGCTGCATCAGGCAGCCCAACCAAGGTAAACGACGACAACCCTTTGCTGCAATCCACTTCGACTTCGACAATTGTGCCTTCTAGTCCCAACACGGCACACGACGCAACTTTTGCTAGCATAATTTGGCTCGGCCAAAGATTGTAATGCAATTATGCTCAAGATATCGAAGATTGGGACATGGGCAATGTCCTAATTTTTACAATGCGCCAAGCGTTCGGCGCAAAATGGCACTTAATCGCTCAGACGACCATAAATCGCCCCGTGTGATCAATACTTGCTGCTCGTAAATTGTCGCCAAAGTCGGATCGGCAATTTTATTTTGCCCAGCGCTCAAACTTTCGGCATAACCTATGGGCAAGTTGCGGCGAAAATGGCCAATGCGCCAACCAGTCGCGGCAGGCAATTGTGAGAGCATCGGGTCAGCCAGCGCATACACGTCGAGCAAATGAATATCGGGGCCAGCCGCGTAACCCCAAAAACCGATGCTGTCTATCAGCAAAACGGTTTTGTTTGCCGTGAGTTTGTGCAGGCCTGGGTAATTGGTCGGCTGCGGCAACATGTGGGGCGCATCAGCAGCAACACCGAGCAACGGTGAAATGATGGGCGTGCCACGCGGGTTTTGGCGGGCGGCTGCTCCGCGTTGCCCAAATTCATGCACAGGTCGAGACGGAAAAAGCCCGATTTTCAGTAACCCTGTTTGCTCATAATACACCCCGCGTTCGTCCGATATGCCCGTGATTGGGTCAATCATGAACACGGGCGGGCTGTCGGAGCGAAAATAAACGCGATGCGACCACAAGGGAGCGCTCGGCAGCAATTGCATCAAGCCGAGCCAGATGACACCCGCCAGCACGGCAAATGATTGGTAACGCCAACCACGCACGCACTCAGCCGCCATATCTACCCCAATCACAACGGCACACAGCAATGGCGCAGCAAAAAAGCGCCCGGCCATAAAATCACCGCCGATGCGTAAAATGTAACCCAAATAGAACCCAATCCCAAGCAAAGCCGCCGCCTGATACGGCTTGAGTCGCCGCTGAATAAGGCAAATCGAGCCGAACACGATGGCTGCACCAATGACCAGCACCGTTGTAGGGTCCCACGTTAGCATGTGGGCAAAATAGCGCAACGCCTGTGCGCTTAAATCGGCTTGCGCCGCGCCCACATTGAGCTTGGCATACGCTGTGTTGGGGAATGGTACGCCATAATAAAACAAGCTGAATAAAGACCAGCACACATAGGGCAAAAAAGCGATCGTCGCAATGCACAATCGCCTAAGATAGATCTGCACACGCGCCGCGCCAACGGCATGAAAAAATGCCCACAGCAACATCGGCAACACAATCACGCCGATATCTTGCCGATTCAAAATTGCCAAGCACGCTAGCAAACACAACCGCGCAAAATGCGAGCGACTGGGCTGATGCTGATATGCGCGAACAAACAACAAAAATGCGAGCAATAGCAAATGCGTAAGCGGGTTCTCTAGGCCAGAGGTTGAATAATGAACAAAGGCGCGAGATGATCCCAGCAAAAACACGCCCGCACCAGCCAGCCAAATATTGGCTTGCCCATAACGCACCCACAGCCAAATCGTAAGCGCAGCGATGAGCAGCGACGATGCCATTAACACCGTGTAAGCATTGCCGATCAAGGCATATCCCGCCAGCAAAACAAACATCCAAAGCGGGTGCGTATAGACTTGCACCCGCTCGACCACATTCCATGTTAGGCCATAGCCATGCGCAAAATTGTCAACGGTGCGCATGGTGATATAGGCATCGTCGCTAATCCAAGCCGCACGCAACACGCCATAAGCATAGAGCAACAGGCTAATTGCTAAAAATGCCCAAGCCGCCAAACGCATGTGAAATCGAAAACGCATCAAAATCGAAAACCGTGAGGCAGTATCGGCACAGCATGACATGCCGATACTACAATCATTAGGCAAAGCGAGCGGGGTTAAAGGTGCGAATGTCGTAGACTGTGCCCTGCTGCAAGGCTAATTGCGCCAAAATTTTGCCGCACCAAGGCGCAAATTTGTAGCCAGTGCCACGCCAACCCGACCCAAGCAGCAAATGCCGATAGCCCGGCAATGCGCCAATGACAAAATGATCGTCGGCGACCATGTCATATGAGCAGCCCTCCATGTGCGAGTCATCAATGCGCTCGACTTTGGTGAACCCCGGCAAACATTCGCGGATAAAATCTTCGGGGCGCTGGATGACTGACTTGACCGGATCGAAATCGGCGGGGTGATAAAACCCGACCTTCAGCCCCGGTGTGTGTCCGACATAAATGGGGTGACCATATGCCCCGACATCCAAATAGGCAAACACCGGCAAATGATCGGTGTCATAAAGCGCCTCTTGCCCAGCCGGTGGCACAAAATAGGCCCAATCGGGCTTCACCATTGTCAACGGCACGCGATATTGCCCGATGCCATTCACCAGCGGCAATAATTCATTGATCCAGCGACCGGGCGACAAAACGGCTTTGCGGGCCAAAATAGTGCTGGTTGCGGTCTCAATCGTCACCCCATCTGCACCCTCGATAATACCCGTCACTTCGGTATTCTCCAAAATTTGCACGCCTTTGGCGCGGGCATGGGCCAGCAACATGCGACGAATAGCGGGCAAGGCGGTTACGCCAGCGCGAATATCGAGCGAGGCATAGTCGGCGTCAAATTGCGGGTAAGTTGCCGCCAACGCGGCGCGGTCAAACTCGCGGCAATCGAAGCCTAAGTCAGCCATATTTTTATGCGCCAACGCAGCATAAGTCTTGCTCAGATCAGGCGTAATGCTGTGCTTGGCAAGATTTAAGCAACCGCAATCCACAATCAGTGGCTCGTTTGTCTCGCGTTGTAGCGCATCCCACAAAGTGCGAGCTTCGTCGGCCAGCCGTGCATAAAAAGGGTCAAGATAATCGTTGCGAATCGAGCGCGTTTCGCCGGTAGACGATGCCATTAAGTGCCCAATGGATTGGCGCTCAATGACCGTAATATGACGAGCAAACCGTGATGCGTAATAGGCCGTCATCAAGCCGATGACGCCGCCGCCAATAATGACAAGATCTTGTGGCGGGGTTGATGCAGAAGTATGAGAATTAGTTGTGGAATTCATTAGGGTATGATTGTAACCAAAAATGCAAGCACTTACGATTACGTCAATGTTGGCTGGCAATATGGATGCGATTTATGCGCGTTTGGTGCAATATTTATCGCAGCGCTGCCAATTGCCGCTCGATTATGCCACCCCTGCCGACTGGCAAACCCGTGAACGTCTTTTTGATAGCGGCGAAGCCAGCGGTGGGTTGATGTGTGGGCTGATCTATACACGCAAAACCGCTACGCTTGAGCCGCTGGTTGCGCCAATCATGGCGGCGGCGCGGTATCAGCATCGGCCTGTGTATTTTTCAGATGTCATTGTGCGGGCCGATAGCGCATTTGGCGATTTTGCGGCGTTGCGCGGGCAACGCTGGGCGCTGAATGAGCGTGCCTCGTTTTCGGGCCACGCGGTTGTGTGCCATCACCTCCACACACTCGGTGAAACCCACGCTTATTTTGGGGATGCGGTTGTGGTTGGGTCGCATAGCCATGCCATCGCCGCCGTCGTCGCGGGCGAGGCCGCCGCTGCTGCCATTGACAGCACCGTGCTCGAACGTGCCATCGCACTCAATCCGGCGTTGGCGTCGCAAATTCGCAGCGTCGCGGCGCTTGGGCCTAGCCCCATCCCGCCAATGGTGGTGCAAAAAAATATGCCGCCGTCGCTAAAACAGCAATTGCGCGAGGCGCTGACGACCATGAATCAAGACCCGATGGGGGCGGCGCTGTTAAATGAGGCCGGTATTGCGCAATTTGTCGCCGTCAACGACGCCGATTATGACGACATCCGCCAAAAAGCCGCCGCGACGCAGTGGGTGACGCTTTCGCCAGCCGAACGTGAGCGCAGTTTTGCGCACCCGCAAAATTCGGCTCGTGACCTTGCGGTGCTTGAGCATATGCGCAAGGCGTTGCTTGAGGTGCTGCCGACGTTGTCTGGCCCCGGCACCTATATTTACCCCGACCCGACCAGTGAACGCCATCGGCAAATTGTGATTGACCTAGCGCGGCTCAAGTCGGGGCAGGCATTGGCGGTGGTGGGCTTTTGTGGGCAACGTAATTGGGATTGCCCTGCCGAAATTTCGCACGAAATTGATCTTGCAGATAAAGCATTGGTGCGCGATTTGAGTGTTTTTCCGTATACAGTCAGCTACAGTTCGCTCAAATTGGCAGACGGCAATTGGATCAATTTAGTGATCTTGAATGCCGCCGATGGGATTGAAGCATGGCGCGAAGGCAAGACGCATAAACAGGTCGTTGATGGGCCATCGCCGCATTTCTACAGCACCATTCGTTTGCATCGCGGGGTGATGCCGGGCGGCCTAGGCAGCCCGGTGCAATTGCGCAGTGTCAAACTGTTTGACTATCGGGGCGAAATGACTGATTGACTGATTGACTGATTGCTTGGAGGATCAGCGATTAGGGATTAGGATAACGACGCCAAAATATAAGCGAAAAAGAAAATGCCGCTGGCAACATCTTGTGGCAAGATGCTACCAGCGGCGCATTATTGCGTCCTATTTCACCGCAATCTTGATTTGCTTGGGCTTCACGACCTCGGCCTTGGGCAAAACGAGCGTAAGCACGCCATGCTCAAATTCGGCGTTAGCCTTGTCGGCTTCGATCTCGGTGGGCAAGCTGACGCTGCGGCTAAACGAGGTTTTGCGAATCTCACGGTAATGATACTTCTCGGTTTCCTCGCCTTCCTTTTTCTCGCTTGCTTGCGTGCCTTTCAGGGTCACCACACCGTTTTCAAACATCACATCCACTTGGTCGGGCTGCCAACCGGGCAACTCGGCTTTGATGGTGTAGCTGTCTGCATTTTCGCTCACGTCAAGGGCGGGGGCGCTACCAGCAGCATTGTTGCCTAGCCATTGCGATGGGTTGACATACGCATTTTCGACCATGCGATTCATCAAATCGCGCACCGATAACATTTCAGTGCTGGGGTTAAATGAATTAAACGGAGCAAACGGAGCAAATGTTCTGCGAATTATCTTGGTCATTTTATTTTCCTCTTGTAAATTTAATTTTTGCGAGGTCGTTTTTTGCTTTTACGTTGCTTTCACCGACCTCGTTGCTTAAGATTGACCAAATAGTAGGCGCGAAGTATTGGAGAAGTATTGTATGCAGTGTTAGAAATGTGTTGGAGGGGTTGGATAAATTGCGAATTACGAATTACGAATTACGAATTGGGGCGAGGTGAGTGATGAGGAATGAGGAATGAGGAATGAGGAATGAGTAACGAGTAATGAGTCAGCAGATGAATCATCATGCGCACATAACAATTCGTAATTCGTAATTTACAATTCGTAATTAAACTTGGTAGGCCATGACGGGGCCAAAGACCATGACTTGCACGGGCAGGTTGGGCGCAAGGTCGAGGCGGGGGAAGGTGCGGGCGCGGAGTTGCAGGTCGCCCATTTGCACATGCACTAACTGGTCGTGACCGTAAAACGTGGTGTGTTGCACAATGCCGTTGCCTTTGGGGTTGGGCTGCAAAAACATGCGCTCGGGGCGAATGAGCACTTCGACACTGCCCTTAGCCGGTGTCGCCAGCGGCAGTGTGCCGAGGGCACAAGTGACCACTTTACCGTCGGCCTCACCGCGCAAAAAATTGGCATCGCCGACAAACTCGGCGATATTGCGCGTGGCCGAACGCAGATAAATTTCTTGCGGGCTGCCAATTTGGGCAATTTGGCCCGCTTGCATCACCACCACTTTGTCAGCCAAACTAAAGGCTTCTTCTTGGTCGTGCGTCACAAACAACGTGGTGGCATTGACCTTGCGCAAGACATTTTTGACATCTTCGCGCACATGCTGACGCAAGGCGGCATCTAGGTTTGAAAATGGCTCATCCAACAAAACAACGGCGGGCTGGGCTGCCAACGCCCGCGCCAAGGCGACGCGCTGTTGTTGCCCGCCCGACAATTGATGCGGAAAACGCTGCCCGTAAGCCTCAAGCCCGACAAGGGTGAGCATGTTTTTGACAATCTCGGCGCGTTCGGCGGCGGGGCGGCGATTGAGCGGAAACGCCACATTGTCGCTGACGGTAAGATGCGGAAAAAGCGCAAAATCTTGGAAAACCAGCCCAACGCTGCGCTTTTCGGGCGCAATCCATGTGCCATGTCCGGCGGCACGCTGCCCGTTCAGCCAAATTTCGCCTTTGTCAGGTGCTTCGAGGCCAGCGATAAGGCGCAAGGTAGTGGTTTTGCCGCAACCGCTTGCGCCCAGCAAGGCCATGATCTCGCCACGTTTCAGCGTGAGCGAGACATCATTGACGGCGTTGCTTTTTTGATCGTAGATGCGGCTGACGTGCTTCAGT
>JAHBAL020000516.1 GCA_018500105.2 Anaerolineae bacterium | reverse complement strand
GGCTTGGGGGCGGGCGTGGCCGGGGCTGCACAAGCCGCCATCACCACGGCGCTTACCACTGCCGTCATCATCAAATTGCTTTTCATTTCTTTACTCCTCTTTGTTTATGCTTTGCATCAGGCTTTTTAAGGCAAACAAGCCATGCTGAAAATACTGAAAGTGATCACAACTGTAAGTCTATGCCTCACAAGCAACCTCTTTTACAGCATCGCTTGACTGTGCGACTAAAGCCTTACTGCAAATGGTAACAAATATTTTTCAAATTGTCAAGTGAAAATAACATGAAATTTCTGAGAAAGATCATGTTTTATCTGTTGTCAAATTTGAATTTTCTGAAATTTTTCAGACATGATATAATGCCATCTCATAACGAGATAATGACCGCGCCGCTTATTCCAAATCGCCCCCCAAAACTTGCCGAAATCGCCATGCTCGCTGGCGTCTCCGTATCATCCGTGTCACGATTCATGAACCAGCCCATGCTGCTCAGTGACGATTTGCAAACACGCATTGGGCAAGCAGCCCAACAGTTGGGATACAGCGCCAACCTAAATACCGCCGAAGATGCTATACCGCGCAGCCCCAGCAAGCCACGCAATGGGGGGCAACTTTACAACGACGTCTTAGCCATCGTCATTACCGACGCCAGCAACTTATATTTGGCCGATTTGGTATTTGGCGTGCAGGAGGAGGCCAAACTCGACAACGTTCAAACGATTATTGTCAACACAAGCAACGACATCGAACGCGAGCGAGAAACGCTGAAATGGCTAAGTCAAATCAACTTAAAAGGAGCTATCGTCTCTGGTACAGACATCGGCGGGCAAGATTGGGTGACGTTTTACGAGCAAACTCGCGTGCCGCTGGTGCTTGAGAATATACGGGTGCAGCATCCCAATATTTTCTGTATCGGGGTGGATTTTGAAACCGTAGGCCGCAGAATCACACAATATCTGATGGATTTGGGGCACACCCGCATTGGCTATTTGGCCGGGCCAGCCACTGCCGAGCATTCGCTGGCGCGACGACGCGGCATCGAGCAGGCACTGAGTGAGCATGGGTTTGGCTTGCGCCCAGAATGCTGCCCAAATGTGCCAAACACCTACGAAGGCGCGGTGCAAGGCACAACCCACCTCATCAGCCTGCCAGACGAAGAGCGCCCCAGCGCCATCATCGTCTACAACGACATGCTGGCGTTGGGGGCGCTACAGGCAGCGCAAGCGCACCGGCTGCGTGTGCCCGAAGATTTGTCCATCATCAGTTTCGACGACATTGTGATCGCGGCCCACACCCGACCGGCGCTCACCACTGTGGCCTTGCCAGCCCAGCGCATCGGGCGGCTCGCCGTGCAATGGCTGAGACGTACTTGGGCCAACCTGCCCCATCAAGCCCCTCAGGGCGGGCTGACCTTGCTCGAAAGTCGGCTGGTGGTGCGTGAATCTACCGGGATTGCGGGGAAACCCTAATTTACCAGAAATCATTTACCAGAAATCGGGTTTCTGGAAGAAACCCGATTTCTAAGGGTGCACGCCTACCCACGCTGACGCACCGCCTCATACAGCAAAATGGCCGCTGAGTTCGACACATTGAGCGAATTGACACGCCCGCGCATGGGAATACGCACCGAAATATCGGCTGCCGTCAATAGTTCATCACTCAGGCCGTGCTTCTCCTCACCCACCGCCAACGCAATCGGCTGCCGCCAGTCTACATCTGCATAAGACTGGGTGGCGGCGGGGGTCGCGGCCACCAATTTAATATGATGCCGTCGCAACCAACGCAAGGTCTCAGCCGTGCTGGCCTCGGCGATGGGCACGGCAAACACAGCGCCCTTGCTGGCCCGCACCACATTGGGGTTGCTCAAATCGGTGATGGGGTTGCACGAAATGACAGCATCGGCCCCAGCCGCGTCGGCAGTGCGCAACATCGCGCCCAAATTGCCCGGCTTCTCTACCGCCTCGATTACCAATACGAGCGGCGCTACGCCTAAGCGCAATTCGGCCAAAGCCGTGCTGGGTTTGTGAAAAACCCCCACCCACCCGTCTGGGCTATCACGATAAGCTACTTTTTCAAATGCCCGCCCACCAACGTGAATGACCTCAGCCCCCGCCTGCCGCGCCTTCGCCAGCAGCCCATACGCATCGTCACGATTGTGTTCGCTGCAAAACAAGGTGCGCATGACCGCCCGTGAGGCCAGCGCGAGCGAAACCTCCTCGGCCCCATCCACCAACATCAGCCCATCAAGCTCGCGCTGTTTTTTCTCGCGCAATCCGGCGGCGTGTTTGACACGGGGGTTATGGACACTGGTGATAATTTCTGACATGATATGATTTAGGCCAAGTTTACATGACGACAAGGCAAAAAAGCAGCAAACAGGCCAAATCAACCCCAGTGGTAATGGATTTTTTGCGCGAAACCTATTTAGAAGCGCAAGCCCATAACCGCGTGGTCTTGCGAGAATTGGCGGAACGGCTGGGCGTGTCGGCTCCGGCGGTGTCACGCATGGCACAGCGCCTCATTCGCAAAGGTCTGATGCACCGCGAAGGCGCGTGTGGCTTGGCGCTGAGCGACGCTGGCACACGCATCGCACTCAAGGCATTGCGGCATCAACGCATTTTCGAGGTGTTTTTGGTGCAAAAATTGGGCTATACGTGGGATGAGGTTTTTGCGGTGGCACAGTCTGCCTATTCGCATTTGGACGACGAGTTGATCGAACGGATGGCGACGCAACTCAACCAGCCAACCCGCTGCCCCCATGGCGACCCGATTCCTACCCGCGACGGCAAACTGAAATTGTTGCCGGCCAAACGCCTGAACGAGCTAGACAGCCCGACGATCGGCACGGTAGGCCGCGTTGACACCCACGACCCCGAAATGCTGAAATACCTCGGCACGCTCGACCTTAATCCCGGCGCCAATATCACCATGCTTGGGCGCGCGCCCTTTGGCGGCCCGATTCGCATCAAAACAAAATCACCCAACAGCGCCTTTGAAAATGAGCACGTCATCGGGGCCGAATTGGCGGCGCATATTTGGGTCGAAAATGTGTAATTTAAAATGTAGAATGTAGAATGTAAAATTGGAGACTTAGTCACCTGTCTTAACAACCCGCCTTTGCTGTAGTATTGCAATTTCACATTTTTAGCTCTAAATTTTTATGTCACTCAAACGCGCTATTGACCCAGTTTTAATCGTTGGCCTGATTATTTCGGTGGTGTTTGTCGGCATCGGCATCCTTTTTCCGTTGCTGATGATGCTAAAAAGCGTGTTCGACCCCGAAGCCGTGCCTTATTTTGAGCGATTTTTGCTACGCCCAGCCTTCCAACAAATTATCGGGCGCACCTTGGTGCTGGGCACAAGCGTGGCCTTGCTCGGAACCTTCATCGGCTTCGTTTTCGCCTTTTTTCAAGCCCGCGTGGCCGCCCCAAACTGGCTGAAGAAATTTGCGCATTGGATGGCGCTCGTGCCGGTGGTGTCGCCGCCATTCGCCGTTGCCATCGCCTTTGCCACCTTATTCGGGCGAAACGGCCTGATTAGCTACAAAATTTTCGGCATTCGCGGTGAAATCTATGGTTTATTCGGCATGACCATCGTCATGGCGCTGTCCTTTTTCCCCGCTGCCTATCTCAACATGGTCGGTCTGATGCGTGCGCTCGACCCCGCACTCGACGAAGCCAGCACCAACTTGGGGGCCAATCGCTTCACCACCTTTCGCAAAGTCACTTTGCCCATGCTCGCGCCCGGCATCGCCAGCTCGCTGCTGCTCTTGTTTGTCGAGGCCATCGCTGACCTCGGCAACCCGCTCACCATCGGCGGCGATTATGTGGTGCTGGCGGTGCGGCTGTTCATCGCCATCACCGGCGAATACGATGTCTTGGCGGGCGCGGTGTTGTCTGTCATCTTGCTCGTGCCAAGCCTCATCGTCTATCTCATCCAAAAATATTGGGCCGACCGCGCCTCAGTCGTATCGGTGACAGGCAAACCCACCGGCACAGTCAATTTGCTCACCGACTGGCGCGTGCGCGGGCCGATCATCGCCCTCGTCTTGTTGGTGGCTGGGCTAACCGCCTTGGTTTACCTCACCATCGTCGTCGGCGCATTCACGGTGTTGTTGGGGATTGATAACTCGTTCACGCTCAAAAACTTTGAGTATGTCATTTCGGGTGTGGGCCAAGATGCCTTTGCCGTCACCACCACCCTATCCGCCATCGCCACGCCTGTGGCGGGCATTCTGGGCATGCTCATCGCGTTTTTGGTGGTGCGACGCAAATTTTTTGGTCGCGCCGCGCTCGATTTTGGAACCATGCTCGGCATCGCCGTGCCCGGCACCATCTTCGGCATCGGCTATCTGTTGGCCTTCAACGACCCAACCAAAATCGGCGAATTCACCCTCATCCCCAAACTGACCGGCGGACGCGCCATTTTTGGCGGCGCGTTAGCCATTGTCATGGTCTATGTCATCCGCAGCGTGCCTGCGGCCTTGCGGGCGGGTGTGGCAGCCTTGCAGCAAATTGACCCCTCGCTCGAAGAGGCCAGCACCTCATTGGGAGCCAATACCATGACCACATTCCGGCGCATCACCTTGCCGCTCATCCGTCCGGCCTTCTTTAGCGGGCTAATTTACGCCTTCTCGCGCAGCATGACCACCATCTCGGCGGTGATTTTCCTCACCACCCCCGCCACCAAGATCATGACGCAGCAAATTTATAACGAAACCGACGCCAACCGCTTTGGCAACGCCTTCGCCTACGTCGTCGTGCTCATCGTCATCGTGCTGGTCGTCATCGGCATCTTGTCCATCCTCGTCGGCCTCGACACCGGCGCTCGGCGGCGTGAGCGGGTGGTGTAATGGAAATTTAAAATTGAAAATTAAAAATTAAAAAAATCCGTAAAACTTAATTGCTGGGCTTGCTGAACCACGAAAAACACAAAGCACACTAAAATAGAATTCTCTTTCGTGTGTTTTGTGCTTTTCGCGGTTAAAATGTCTCGAACGGCTTACCGACTTAAGCAACTGGCTTTAAATTTGCCAAAGTTTAGCTTTCACAAAGGGCACAAAAAAGATTTTTCGATTTAACTTTGTGTTCTCTGTGTTCTTTGTGAGAGGTTTTTGGCTCATCCCCAGATAGGTTCAAGCGTGCCAGTTCACGTTTACAGCGTCTTGTGATAACAGAAAAGATGGAAGTCGTCATCCCGATGCGCAGCGAGGGATCCCTGAATCTTAAATTCGGCAACAATGTCGTCAGGTCAGCCCAAGTTTTGTCAAACCAGTGTAACGCTTAGATTGGTTTAGGCAATCTTAGTTTTTATACAACCTCTTTAATTTTTGACAATTTGAAGGCTCAGGCGGGCACATGACCCTTAAATTGTTCGCGCAGTTTTAGTTTTTGCAATTTGCCAGTGGCGGTGTGCGGCAATTCATTCACGAACACCACATCATCGGGTATCCACCATTTGGCAATTTTGCCACCAAAAAACGCCAGCATCTCGTCACGGCTAATCTCTTGTCCGGCTTTCTTCACCACCACGAGCAAAGGGCGCTCG
Source organism: Anaerolineae bacterium (assembly GCA_018500105.2). Taxonomy (GTDB): domain Bacteria; phylum Chloroflexota; class Anaerolineae; order J036; family Brachytrichaceae; genus AQU-03. The sequence goes on along the minus strand of JAHBAL020000516.1, from coordinate 12,797 downwards.
TCCCACTTGGGATGCGCCATTGCAATACAAGCCGCCTCGGCTACCGCTGGGTGACTCATCGCCAAATTCTCGATGTCAATCGAGCTAATCCATTCGCCGCCCGATTTGATCACATCTTTCGAGCGGTCGGTAATTTGCATATAGCCGTCGGGGTCAATCGTCGCCACATCGCCGGTGGGAAACCAACCATCAATCAGCACCGTTTCGCCATCACGTTTGTAATAGCCGCTGGTCACCCAAGGCCCTTGAACATGCAAATCGCCAAACGCCTTGCCATCCCACGGCAACTCAGCCCCCGTGTCGTCCACGATCTTCATATCAACGCCAAAAATAGCGTGACCTTGTTTGTAAAGTGTTTCGCGCTGCTTTTCAATGGGCAAGCCGTCGTGCTTGGCCTTGAGCGTGCCCACCGTGCCAAGCGGACTCATTTCGGTCATGCCCCAAGCATGTAGCACATCAACGTTATATTGATCTTTAAAGCGATTAATGATGGCAGGCGGGCAAGCCGAACCGCCAATTACAGTGCGATTGAGCGATGAAAAGCGCAAGCCGTTGCCATCCACATGTTGCAATAAGCCAAGCCAAACCGTCGGCACGCCCGCCGAGAAGGTCACTTTTTCCGACTCCATCAACTCATAAACGCTTTTGCCGTCCAAACTCATGCCCGGCAAGACCAATTTTGCCCCCACCGCTGGGCAAGCATAGGCCAGCGACCACGCATTGGCATGAAACATCGGCACAACTGGCATCACGGCATCGCGGGATGAAAGGCATAGCGCATCGGGCATGGCTGCGCCATAAACATGCAACACCGTCGAGCGATGCGAATACAAGGCCCCTTTCGGGTTGCCGGTTGTGCCCGAGGTGTAACACATAGACGAGGCGGTATTTTCGTCAAACACCGGCCACGCATAATCTGGGCTAGCCGCCGCCAAGAGGGTTTCGTAGCACAGCAAATTTGGCAAGCTGCTTTGGGCGGGCATATGTGCCTCGTCCGTCATCAGCACATACGCCTTGCAATTTAGGTGCGGGGCCAATTTCTCGACCAGCCCAACAAACGACAAATCAAAAAATAGCACTTTGTCTTCGGCGTGGTTAGCAATCCATGAAATTTGGTCTGGGAACAGTCGCGGGTTAATGGTGTGCAAAATCGCGCCCATGCCCGATACGCCGAAATACAATTCAAAATGGCGGTAGCCATTCCAAGCCAATGTGCCGACGCGATCGCTGGGCGCAATGCCCAGTCCAATCAGCGCATTGGCGAGACGTTTGGCGCGAATGTGCGCCTCACGGTACGTATAGCGATGCTTTGCGCCGGTTTTCGCCAACGCCCCTTCCACCGTCGCCGACACAATCTCGGTGCCGCCATGATGCCGGTCGGCAAAGGTAATCATTGATGAAATCAACAGCGGGTGTTGTTGCATTAAGCCTAACATAGTAAAAATTGAAAATTAAAAATGTAGAATGTAAAATTGTCCAGCTATTTTACATTCTACATTCTACATTTTGCATTTTACATTTCAAACCGCATTTGCATTTTGCTCGACGGGCGCAACACCACACCCGGCTGCGGCGTGAGCGACACCTCGCCAATCGGCTGCAATTTCCCTGCTTGCATCATTGTCACCAGCATCAAACACGATTCGACCAAGGCAAAAATATTGCCGATGCACATACGCGGCCCGACGCTAAATGGCATATACGCCGTCTTAGGCCGCGTGGCTTCGGCAGCAGGCAAAAAGCGATCAGGGTCAAAACGTTCGGGGTCAGGCCAAAATTCGGGCAAATGATGGGTGATATACGGGCTAAACATCATCACCTGACCTTTGGCGATGGCGTGCCCATTCACCACATCGTCTTCCTTAGCCTCTCGTGTAAACATCCACGCCGGCGAACGCATCCGCAAGGTCTCGTCAATCACGCGGCGCGTATAGTTCAGCTTCGGCCAATCCTCCATCGCCACTCGTCGCCCACCCAACACCGAAGTAATCTCGGCGCGAATATTCGCCTCGACCTGTGGGTTTTGCGCCAAAAAGCTCAAGGTCCAGCCCAAGGTTGTGGCGGTGGTTTCGTGCCCAGCAAAATACAGCGTGAGCATTTCATCCCGCAATTGCTTGTCGTTCATGCCCTGCCCCGTCTCCGGGTCGGTCGCCGTAATCAAGGTGGTGAGCAAATCGGCGGGCGCGTTTTCGAGATTGCGCCGCCGCTCGGCGATGAGGTCATACAAAAAGGCGTCAATTTTTTGCACCGCCGCCTTAAATTTTCGGTCGGCAAATGGCAATTTGATTGGCGAAAATGCTGCGCGCCCCAAATGAGCCACGATATCATCAAACGCCCGCCCCATTTCAGCCGTGCGCTCACCAATATTGGCGCTAAACATCACTTGCAAAATCACGGTCTGCGTCACCTGCATCATCTCTTGCAAAATGAATAACGGCTGGCCCGAACGCCAACCCGCCACCATTTGCTCGGCTCGCGATACCATCACCTCGCCAAATTTGGCGATCTCACGCTGATGAAACGCAGGCTGCATCAATCGCCGTTGCCGCAGCCAAAACTCACCATTGCTGCTCAGCAAGCCTTCGCCAAACAACTTCGCCGTCGAAGCGTAATTTTTGGGGTAATTTTTGTTGTTGTCAATCAGGCAATACTTCACCGCGTATGGGTCGGCCACCAATACAAAATTGGCTGGCCCCAAACGCAGCCGCGCCACCCCGCCATAATTTTGGGGGATGGAACGCAAAAAGCCGAGCATATCTTTTGCCATGTGCGGCAATGACCCCACAAATGGGTAGCCGCGTGGCCCCAAAATCGGCTTGGCAGCGATTGGCTGGGAGGGTGGTGCTAAGATTGTCATGTTGTCTCCTCAAGCGATCGAATCGCTTGCCTCAAAATTATAGGTTGCCAGCGCTTCAATCGCTTAAAAATTGCTCAGACAAGTCGCCAACCGCCTCTACAGATTCGATTCACCGTCGAACACAAAGGGGCGGCAAAACCACCCCGAAGGGGTTTCAACCATTAGCCGGTGGTTGAGCACAGCGACACCACCGCCCCCCCCCACCGGCCTAATGCCGCGTCGGCTCCCAATGCGCCGAAATTTTGCCCCACGAATCGAGCACCTGCATGTAATTACTGCGCAACACACTTTCAGGATTCGACAACAAAGCGTGGCTCATGCTGCCCTGCATCTGTTGAATAGACTCATATTCGTGCGCCTCCATCCATTCGATCAAACCATCCAACACGCTGGCAATATGGGCCGGGCCGTTTTGCAGCAACGCCGAGGCCATCATGGTCACTTTTGCGCCGACCATCATGCCCTTCAGCACATCCGTATAAGAATGCACGCCGGTGCTAATCGCCAAATCGCAATCAATACGCCCATGCAGCAACGACACCCAGCGCAGCGGCAAGCGCAACTCGTCGGGATGGCTCAACCGCAAATGCGGCGTAATTTCCAAATGCTCAAGGTCAATGTCGGGCTGATAAAAGCGGTTAAACAACACCAACGCATCTACGCCCAGTTTGGTCAATTGGCGGGCAAAGTGCGGCAACGAGCTAAAGAACGGGTGAATTTTCATGGCGATGGGAATCTTGATCTCGCTGCGCACCTGAGACAAAATCTCAAAATAGCGCGACTCGACCGAGCCGCCATCTGCCGCGATATTGGCCGGGATGAAATAGACATTCAACTCAAGCGCATCCGCACCCGCGTCTTGGATCTCCTTGGCATATTTCACCCAACCGCCCGGCGTTACGCCGTTCAAGCTGCCAATAATCGGAATATCTACCGTTCGTTTGGCGCGTGAAATTAGTTTTACATAATCATCGGGGTCGGCGCTATAGCTCGGCGGCTGCGGCAAATAATGCTGTGCCTCGGCATGGCTCTCGCTGCCCAAATCGAAATAATGCGAATAGAGCGCTTGCTCACGCATAATTTGCTCTTCAAACAGCGAATACAGCACCACCGCGCTTGCGCCTGCCGCCGCCAATTGGGCAATGCCGCCCACCGTGCGCGAGAGCGGCGAGGCCGAAGCCACCACCGGATTTTTGAGGGTCAACCCCATGTATTGAGTGCTTAAGTTCATGGTTTTACCTGCTAAATGCTATTTATCCTGTTTGTCTTGCTTTTCCGGCAACGTTGCCAATTGTTCATATTTGGCCCAATGCGCCGACACCTGCGCTTGCGCCCGCTTCATAAATTCGGCGGCAGCAGTCGGATTGGTTTGCGCCAACACCCGATAGCGCGTCTCGTTGTAGGCATAATCCTTAAACGCCACCTTAGCCGGACCGCTGTCGAGTTGGAACGGGTTCTTGCCCTGCGCCCTGAGCAACGGGTTGTAGCGAAACAACGGCCAGTAGGCGCTTTCGACCGCCAATTTTTGCTGCGTCAGCCCCTTGCTCATGTCAATACCATGCGCGATACAGTGGCTGTAGGCGATGATGACAGACACGCCGGGATACGCTTCGGCCTCAAGAAAAGCCTTGACCGTTTGGGCATCATTTGCGCCCATCGCCACCTGCGCCACATACACATTGCCATATTGCATCGCCAACGCGCCGAGGTCTTTCTTGGCGGTGTGTTTGCCACCGGCGGCAAATTTGGCAATTGCGCCCAGCGGTGTCGCCTTCGACGACTGCCCGCCCGTGTTGGAATACACCTCGGTATCAAGCACCAAAATGTTGAGTTTGCGCCCGCTCGATAGCACATGATCGAGGCCACCGAAGCCAATATCGTAGGCCCAGCCGTCGCCACCCACAATCCACACCGAGCGCTCGACCAGCACATCACCCAACGCCAGCAAATCTTTGACATTCGACGCCGTTGTCGCGTCAAGTTGGCTGAAATCGAGCCGCGCCAAAACCGCCTTCATATCGGCCACGCGCTGGCGCTGCTGCGAAATAAGCGCCTCGCTCGATTGGTCGGCGTTCAGCACCGCATCGGCCAGCCCGTCGCCAATCACCCCGCGCAAACGCCCAACCAAATCACGGGCATAGTCGTTTTGCTTGTCAATCGCCAACCGCATGCCCAACCCAAATTCGGCGTTGTCTTCAAACAACGAATTGCTCCACGCTGGGCCGCGCCCTTGCGCATTCTTGGCCCAAGGTGTAGTCGGCAAATTGCCGCCGTAAATGCTCGAACAACCTGTCGCGTTGGCGATGACGGTGCGGTCGCCAAAGACTTGGCTGAGCAATTTGAGATACGGCGTTTCGCCGCAGCCCAGACACGCGCCCGAAAATTCAAACAACGGGCGCAGCAATTGCACATTTTTCACATTGTTAAAGTGCAGCGCCTCCGAGTCTGGCGTAATATCGGGCAAGGTTTGGAAGAACGCCCAGTTTTGCTTTTCGGTCTCGCGCAGCGGCAATTGCGGGGCCATGTTAATGGCTTTCTTGCTCACGTTCGACTTATTCTTAACCGGGCATACCTCGACGCACAAGGTGCAACCGGTGCAATCCTCGACCGAGACTTGCAAGTTGTATTTCTGATTGGGAAATTCTTTCCAGCGTGCATCTGCCGATTTAAATTCGGCGGGGGCGTCGGCCAATTTAGCGGGATCAAACACTTTGGCGCGGATGACCGAGTGTGGACACACAAACACACATTTGCCGCATTGAATGCAAATACTGGGGTCCCACACAGGCACTTCATCGGCCAAATTGCGCCGTTCCCACTGAGTGGTAGCGCTGGGATAAGTGCCATCCACCGGAATGGCGCTGACGGGCAACAAATCGCCCGCACCCGCAATCATACGCGCTGTTACTTGCTGCACAAATTCAGGCGCTTCGCTCGGCACAACCTCGACCAAACCACTTGCGCCGTTGACCTCGACCACGTCTGCGGGCAAACGCACCAAATACAGATGCGCCAAAGCCGAATCCACCGCCGCAAAGTTTTGCCGAATGACGACCTCACCGCGTTTGGCGTAGGTCTTGCGAATGGCTTGCTTGATCTTGTCAATCGCTTCGTCACGCGGCATCACACCGCTGATGGCGAAGAAACACACCTGCATAACCGTGTTGACGCGATTGCCCATGCCAGCCTCGCTCGCCACCTGATCGCCATTAATGACGTAAAGTTTGATCTCTTTGGTCAAAATCTCGTTGCGCACCGCGGCGGGCAATTTACCCCAAACCTCGTCTGGTCCATACGGGCTGTTCAGCAAAAAGGTGGCCCCATGTGCCGCATTTTCCAACACGGGGTAACGCTCTAAAAAGTTGAATTGGTGGCAGGCCACAAAATTGGCGTGGCGGATAAGGTATGGGCTGTTGATCGGGTGCGGCCCAAAGCGCAGATGTGAAATGGTGCGTGCGCCCGATTTCTTTGAGTCGTAAACAAAATAGCCTTGGGCATAATTGTCGGTCTCTTCGCCGATGATCTTGATCGAATTTTTGTTTGCGCCCACCGTGCCATCTGACCCCAAGCCCCAGAAAATGGCGCGAACCGTGTCGGCTGGCTCGATGTCAAATTCGGGGTCGTAGCTCAAGCTGGTGTGTGTTACGTCGTCGTTGATGCCGACAGTAAAGTGATTCTTGGGGCGCGGCTTGCGCAATTCATCGAACACCGCCTTCGCCATCGCGGGGGTAAATTCTTTGGACGACAACCCATAGCGCCCGCCCGCCATTGCCCGCAAATTTTGCAAGTTAGATCGGGTTTCACCGGCATCATCGTCGAATCGCATCTCGTTAATCGCCGTCACCACATCTTGGTAAAGCGGCTCGCCGAGTGCGCCCGGCTCTTTGGTGCGGTCGAGCACCGCAATCGCACGCACGCTGGCGGGCAAAGCCGCCACAAAATGCGCCGCCGAGAACGGGCGATACAGCCGCACTTTGATCACGCCCACCTTTTCGCCTTGGGCATTCAGCGCCTTCACGGTTTCGCTCAGCGTTTCGCAAGCCGACCCCATCGCAATCACCACGCGGTCGGCATCGGGTGCGCCAACATATTCAAACAGACCATATCGCCGCCCCACTTGGGCTGCAAATTGGTCCATTGTGGCTTGCACCGCCTCTGGCACAGCCGTGTAATAGCGGTTGGTGGCCTCGCGGGTTTGGAAGAAGGTGTCGGGGTTTTGGGCCGTGCCACGCACAAAGGGATGATCGGGCGAGAGGCCGCGTGCGCGATGCGCTCGCACCAAATCGTCGTCAATCATGGCACGAATATCGCCATCGCTCAGCACTTCGATCTTGTTGATCTCGTGCGAGGTGCGAAAGCCATCGAAAATGTGCAAAAACGGCACACGGGTTTTGAGCGTGCTGGCCTGCGCCATCAGCGCAAAATCCATCACTTCTTGCGGCGAATTGGCAAATAACATGGCCCAGCCTGTCGCACGGGTCGCCATCACGTCGCTGTGATCGCCGAAAATGGATAGACTGCTGGTGGCAAGGGTGCGGGCCGCAATGTGAAAGACGGTGCTGGTCAGTTCGCCCGCAATCTTATACATGTTGGGGATCATGAGCAGCAAGCCTTGGCTGGAGGTGAAGGTGGTGCAAAGCGAGCCACTTTGGAGCGCACCGTGCAGCGCTCCGGCTGCGCCGCCCTCCGATTGCATTTCTTGCACCAATGGCACTGCGCCCCAAATATTTTTGGTTCCGCCCGCGCTCCATTGGTCTGCCAATTCGCTCATGGCTGAGCTTGGTGTGATTGGGTAAATAGCAACCACTTCGTTGGTTCGATAGGCAACATAGGCCGCCGCCTCATTGCCTTCGATGGTCGCAATGTCTCGTTTCGTGTCCATTGCTTCGTTATAGCCTATTCGGGTGCGGGTGCGCTAGGCGCGGGCGGTTAGTCGTCACCTAGTCAGGTGGGTAATTAAAAAAGAGGGGCGGTGTTAACAAAACACCGCCCCTCTTTTTTGTGTGGGCCCAACAGGATTCGAACCTGTAACCAAAGCTTTATGAGAGCTCTGCTCTGCCGTTGAGCTATAGGCCCGCTAAACTTGAAGGCTCATTATACAACGGGCAGACAAACGGCTTATTCAACTCACTGCACCAACACATCTACCAAAATGACCTGCTTGGGCAACCAATGCGGCCTCATCTGCGCATCCAGTTCGGGGATTTTCTCCATCGGGAATTGCTGGAGGCTTTCGTAGCTCTTGAGATAAATGGCGAGATAAACTTCTTGTGGGGCAATGCGATTGCGCCAAATTTCGTGGCGAATAAAGCACGGATGACGGCGCAATTCTGCCGTCCAAACCGCTTCGTTGCGCTGCACAAAGGCATCGCCTTCGCCATCGGGGATGGAAAATTTGAGAAACTCGACAATCATGTCGGGATGTTGCACCGCAACCTCATCGTCGTGCAAAATGACATCTAGCTCCAAGCACCCCACCGCAGGCCAATTGCCGCCCATTTGCGCATCGAGCCACTTAATCTTTTCGAGCGGGAATGATTTCCAATCTTCATACGTTGCCCAATCAATCGCGATATAGATATCGGTCGGGCTGCTGCAGTCACGCCACACCTCGTGTTTGATAAAACCGGTGTGCTCGCGCAGCCCCTTCGCCCACACCGCCTCGTTGCGCTGCACAAACAAATCGCATTCGTCGGTGGGGATGGAAAATTTGAGTAATTCGATTACCATGGTGGGAAAGTGCTGAGTGCTAAGTGCTAAGTGCTAAGTGTTGAATCTCTCAAGCCTCAACTCTTGATTCTTGGCTCTTATCTCTTAGCGCTTATTGTTAAATTCGCTAATTTTGTAGCACAGCATGCCGTCGGTATGATCGGCGCGGATGAATTTAGTGTCGTTGGGGCCAAAGCGGGCGGCAAAATTGCGCTCATTTTCCTCTAGCCAAGCGACGCTAAGAGAATGCCACGACGCGAGGTCACGCCAATAAATGACGCAATGCACCTCGCCCGGCACATTCTGATTCACCCACACTTCTTTGCGCAACAAGCCCGGCGACAGCCGCGCCTCGGCCAAGGTCCACATTTCATGGTCAACCGCCAGCCATTCTTCTAATATTTCAGGCTTGACTTGAAAAACAAGATGCTCAATCGGTTGTGGATTGTCAAAACGAATGTAAGTCATTTTAAGGAAAGTGCTAAGTGCTAAGTCCTAAGTCCTAAGTGCGAAACTCTCAACTCTCAACTCTCAACCATCAACTCTTAGCTATCCACTATCCACTATCACTATCCACTATCTACCCCTTCACTGCACCTTCGGTCATGGCGTTGAAGAAGGTGCGACGGGTAAAGAGGAAAACCAGCACGACCGGCAGCATGACCAGCACACACGCGGCAGCGAGCACTTGATAGTTAATCAAATTGTTGCCGGTCAAATCATACACGCCCACAATCGCGCCGCGCAAAGCCGGTTTGCTTGAGCCGACAATCAGATAGTTAGCGATAAATTCATTCCACACGCCCACAAAGGTGAGCAAAAACGACGCAACCAGCCCCGGCATTGCCAACGGCGTGATAATCTGTGTCAGGGCTTGATAAGGCGAAGCGCCGTCAATATAGGCGGCTTCTTCCAATTCGAGCGGAATGGCGTCGAAGAAACTCTTGACAATCCACACGCTAAACGGCAAAAAGAAGCCGACATAAATCATCACCAACAAAATACGGTCTTGCCAATTGCGCATCGAAGTGATGGTGTCTTCGCTAAACGTGTCGCTGGCCTGCCACGCTTCGTAAAATGGGGCCGAAAACTTACGCGCATCCACCACCAATTGAAACAACGCCAACAAGTTGGTGAGCAAAGGGATGCCGGTAATGGCTAAAATGCCAATCATGATGAGGTGCTTGCCCGGAAAATCGTAGCGAGAAAAGACATAACCTGCTAATCCTGCAAACATTGTAACCAAAAGCGCTGTTGAAATGGTGTAAAAAACCGTATTTGGCAAATAGGTATTGATAATGCGGCCATCAATTTTGTAGCCAAACAGCGTATCTGGGTCTTCTTTGGGCGAAATAATCCGTTCGTAGCCCTCGACAAAAAAGCGACAAGCCGTAAGGTTGAAATCTTCCGTTTCGGTGTTGCACGGAAAAAGCAGCGGCGGCTCGTGCGAAACATCGGCTTGCTGCTTAAATGACAGCACAATGGTGCTAAACACCGGAAAGATCATGATAAAGCATACCAAAATGGCGGCTAAATTGGCAAACAGGTTTCCTTTTGATAGCGTCATAGGTGTGTTTAAATTAATTCTGCCCGCGAGCGCGAAATACGCAGCGACAAAATAATGAGGGTAAGGTTGACCGCAAAGATAACGACCGACAAAGCCGCCGCCCGACCAAAATTAAGTTGCCCGAAGCCAATACTATAGAGCAAGTAGCTGAGCACCTCGGTCGCGCTGCCCGGCCCGCCACCGGTCAGGCTAAATATCATACCAACGCCATTCATGCCGCCCAAGGTTAAATTGAACAAGGTGACAAGCAGGGTCGGCAAAATCAGCGGCAAAGTGATATTAAAAAACAATTGGCGATGATTGGCCCCGTCAATACGCGCACTTTCGGTCACTTCTTTGGGCACAGTTTGCAGCGCCGCCAACAGCAGCAAGGTGGTAAAAGGCAAGGCTTTCCACGCCGCCGCAAAAATGACGTAATACATGGCAGGGGCTGGCGGAAATGGAATGCCCTCAAAATAAGATTCGGGCGGCGACGCAATGAGCAATGGATCGCCGTTTAGCCCCAAAATAGGCAACGCAAAAAATGGCGAAAGCAAGCCCGATCCCGGATCGGCATACAGTTTCCAGATATAGCCAACGATCACATCGGACAGCACCCAAGGAATAAAAATGAGGGTGATGTATAAACCCGACCAGCGCAATTTGCGATTGAGCACCAACGCCACCAATAACCCCGCAATCAAGGTGAGCGACACATAACCCACCAAAAAGATAAGGGTATGCACAACACTCTCTTTAAAGATAGCGCTGTTAAAAACCAAATCATAATTCTTAAAGCCAATATATTTGCTAACAGCGCCTTCGGTGTCGCGGGTGCTCAGATAAAACGTGTATAACCCGGGATAAAGCTGGACAAAAAAGATAAAAATTAGGGCTGGTGCAAGCAGCAAAAACGGAAAAATACGGGCAAAGAAACCAGATTGGCGGCGAATGGCATGCATAAAATTTAAAATTGCCGATTCCACCCAATTTTACTCGGCTGTTGCGAGTAAAATTGGGTGGAATCGGCGAATACTGTTCACATTTTCGGCTCATCTCCTGATCGGTTTAATCTTGCCAAGTTAGAGATTAACACAACTTCAAACATTAATTAACAGAAATGAATTTACTCGTCACCCCGACGCGAAGCGAGGGGTCTTTGCGGGAACTCGGCATAATGATTATGTTTATGCAAAGATTCCTCGCTTCGCATCGGAATGACAGCTTACATTCTTTCCATGATGAAAAGACGCTGTGTAGCGTGAATTGGTCAGATTGAACCGATTGGGAGATAAGCCACATTTTCAAATGTGACCTTGCCAAATTAGTTGCCGGCGTTATATTCTTTGTCGGCAGCAGCTAAACGCGCCGCAATGTCAGCCTTCGGATTCTTCTTGATCAAATCGAAGATGGCATTGGCGATAATCTTGCTGGCTTCGGCATCACGCACGAGCGAACCCATTGGCGGGCGGCACAAACCAGCCGTCGCCTTGGCAGCGGCTTTGTAGAAGGGGGTGTCAAACGCCTTGTCTTGCAACAAAGCCTTGCTGGCGGGGAAACCACCGCCCGGCTTTTGCACCCATTCCACGGCGTTCTTGGGGTCCATAATCCAGTTGATGTAGGCTTGCGCCCCTTCAACGTTCTTGGCACCCTTTGGAATCATGAAGCCAACTGAGCCAACACCGCATGAGCCAGACTTTTGGTCGCCGCCAGCGGGGAAGGTCGCAATTTGCATATCACCCGCAGCAATGGCTTCGAGCATCGGGCCACCAGTTGGGTCAAAGTCCTTGCCATATTGCTTACCAGCCGGTGATTTCACCGGTTGAATATAGCGATAGCCAAAGATACCAGTTGGGAATGAGCCAGCGTAAGGCTTCTTAGGATCAAGGCCCTTCAAGTCTTCTTCTTCTTTAAAGTCGCCCAGCCACACGCTATCTGATGAATAGCCTTTTTCCACAACCGTGCGCATAAACTCAATCGCCTTGATGTTTTGTGGGGTGTTCAGAGCGAGGTTGCCCTTGCCATCATCATAGCTGCCACCAAACGAGCTGATGACTTGCCAGAAATAGCGCGCACTCGCATTGCCATCGAAGGCAGTGCTACCAAAGTAAGTAACCGCATACACGTTCTTCTTCTTCAGTTCCTCAGCCGCCTTCAAAAATTCATCAGTGGTCTTGGGATAACCATTGGGATAGTGATCCTTCCAATAGAACACCAATGAGGGTTGCATGGCGACAGGAATGCAATACAACTTACCATCCGTGCCGGTGCAAGTGCGCAAGGCCGATTCGTCCAAATCCTTATACCAAGCTTGATTCTTGGCCCAATCAGTGACATCTTGCAGTGTGCCATTCTTCACAAAACCAGCAAGGCCACCCGAGCCGATTTGCACCAAATCAGGCACATCGCCGCCTGCTTTCACAGCGGCCACTAACGATGCCGCCATCTTTTGCCAAGGTTGTGGTTGGTTCACCCACTTCAATTTGCCTTCCATCTCTTTGTTGAAATTAGGCATAATCTTGCGCAAATAGGCGTTCCCGACGGCCTCGTCAGCCTTGGGATCTTCGTTCTTTTCGTCATATTGATACCAAGTCACCACGTTTTTGGCTTGGGGCGCAGCCGTCGGCTTGGGGGCTTCGGTTGGCTTCGGCGCTTCGGTTGGCTTGGGCGCGGCGGTGGGTTGGG
>JAHBAL020000194.1 GCA_018500105.2 Anaerolineae bacterium | reverse complement strand
TTTACAGCGGAATTAGCGTCTTTGTTCTTCTTCTTTCTCCTTCTTTCTCCTGAAAAGCGACGACGGCCCCAGCAATTGCTGGGGCCGTCGTCGCTTTTCACGTTTGAGGCTTTGTTAATTGTAAAACCAATTGCCGCGAATAAACGCCACGTTGTAAATGGCGGTGGCGATGGACAGAATCGCCAAAATCAACCCCATGAGAAATTTCATCGTTGCGCCGCTGCGTTTAAACATCGGCAACGAATGCGCCATCGCCACCGCCATCATGCCGGTAAAGGCGTGCTCCAAATGAAACCGCGAGTTAAACCCGCCGCCGGACATTTTGCCGATTAGCACAATCAAGCCCAAGACAAATTGCACCGTCATGGCTGCGGCGAAGGCTTGGCCGACATTTTGGTCGAGCGCCGTGAATGGGCTGCGTTTGACTAATGCGAACATGTATTTGGCAATGAGCAGCAGCGCCGTCAGCGCCAAAATCCAGCGCCAATGCCCGTGAATAATTTGAAAAATTTCCATCGTTTTCAGTATAACAAGGTTTGGTGCTTTGCTTGGTGTATGGCGATTACGCAGCCCCAAACAACACTTGCGCCACCAGCGATGATGGCGATGTCGTCTGATGCCGCGCCTCGGCTGCCCGCTCGATGATGCGGGCGTGATGCACATAGCCATGCGCCAGCGCCGTCGCCAAGGCCGCCGCCCCATTCGCGTCGGCAGTAGGGTGACACAACAATGACACTGTTTGCCGCTCCAGTTGCACCTCAAGGCTGGCGTTGGGCGCAAGTGGGTCGGCTTGCAAAACGACGGCAGCCTGTGCCGTTTGCCCTGCGCTCAACCATGCCCATGCCTCGTGGGTGGGCAAATCGTGTGCCAGTGTTTTGTCGGGTTTGGCGTGTTCGGCACAGGCTTGGGCCTGCTTCACCCATTGCATCGCCGCCGTGTCATCGCCTTGGGCCAATGCGCAATCGCAGCACAGCAACCATGAAAAAGCGAGCAACCGCGCATCATTGATGTCTTGCGCCATGCTCAGCGCCGATTGGCCGAGTGTGTTGGCTTCTGCCACACGACCCAGCGCCAACAACGCTTTGGCTCGTTGATTTTGCGCTCCGATCACCCCCGCCACATCGCCCAACGTGCGCTTGAGTGCTTCAGACTGTTGCGAAACGGCGATGCTCTCGGTGTAATTGGCCTGAATGTAGTGCAAAATAGATTGCAAATGGATAAAACGCGCCTTGCCATACGTGTCGCCGATCTCATTTAGCCCATAAATCGCAGTTTGGCTGGCGCTCAGCGCCGCGCCGATATCGCCTTGCTCATAAAGCAACGTGGCGATATTGCCCTCACTGCGATACTGAATTTGCGCCAACCCCGAATCGGCGGCATAACGCTTGGCCTGCTGCCAATGCTCAAGCGCGGCAGCGGGCTGGCGCTGCATGGCGTTGAGTGCCCCCAAGAAATTATGAGCGCGGGCGCGGATACTCATCGCCAATACCGGCGCAAACAGCGTCATTTTGTCGGTCAGCCGTAATGCTTCGTGACTGCTGTGCATGGATTGCGCTAGTCGCCCCAACGACATCAGCGCGTTGGCTTCGGCAATGCGCAACTGGGCAATGAGCAAAATGTGCTTTGGGTCAATATCACGCAGAATAGACTCGGCCAAGGTCAAAGCTTCGCTCGGTTTGCCGCGTTGGGCCAAACACACGCACAATTTGTGCGCCAATTTGGCATGCACCGCCCCATCCGCCAAAGCCAGTGCGGTTTCAAAATTATGTTGCGCTTCTTCGGCTCGCACCGTATGCAGCAGCAAATCGCCGCGAATTTCGTAAAGTTGGCAGCGCATGGTATTGCTTTGGCGGTCGCTCGGCATGCCATGTTCGACATGCGCCAACAGTTGGTCAATCACCTCTGCCGCGCTTTCCCAGCGGCCTTGGTTAAACAGCGCCACCCCGCGATCATAAAAGGCATCAATGGCGGCGGCAATGTCGCCAACAGCCAAATAATGCCGCGCCGCCTCAACCACATCGCCCTCGGCATTCAGCGCCCAGCGGGCCGCCGCCAAGTGTGCCTCGCGTTCGTGCTTGCCCATTTTGCCGTTGGGGATGGGCGGTGTGGGCGGGCGCGTGCTTGGCGTTTGGCTGAATTGGGTAACGGCGGTGGGGCCGCTCTTGTGAATTTGCTTGTCGTCCAGCGTGTCGCCGCGGGCGGTGGCGGCCAATTCGAGCAGCCGCGCCACCTCGTGCGGCGCATCTTTCACATCCAGCGCCGGCACAAACAACGCCACCAAAGTGCTGAGGTCGGGCGGCTTATGACCTTGCTCAAAACGGCAAATCTGGCCCTCGCTGTAGCCAGTGGCGATGCCAAAATCGCGCTGGGTGATGCGGGCGCGTTTGCGCAATAGGCGTAAATAGCTGCCGAAATCATCGGCGGGTCTTGTTTTGGGCATTCGCTATTTTACCCACGCCGAGCTTAACGCCCAAACAATGCCGTATCAGCGGCATGCCGTGCCCCTTCCACACCTTAAAATTTCCCCTCACCCCCTTGACATTGACGTTACGTCATACTTTATGCTTGGCGCATGTTCACCGTAAAACAACTCGCCAAGCTGGCGGGCATCACGCCGCGAACGTTGCATTATTACGACGAAGTGGGGTTGCTGAAGCCGACGCAGTTGGGCGGTAATGGCTACCGGTATTACGGCGAGGCGGCGTTGTTGCAGTTGCAGCAAATTCTGCTTTATCGTGAGCTAGACCTGTCGATTGACGAAATCAAGAAGATCATGGGACGGCCCGATTTCGACATTTTGGCAGCGCTCGAAGGCCACAAATCGGCGCTCAGCCAACGCATTGTGCACATGCAAAGGCTGGTGGCGACGGTCGAACACACCATTTTGCACCTAAAAGGACACACGACGATGAGTAATCAACAACTTTTTGAACCCTTTAACGAGGCGCAACAGGCCGAGTATGAACAAGCGGCGCTGCGCGAATATGACCCCGAAATTGTCAAGGCATCAATGAAAAAATGGAAGGGCTATACCGCCGCCGACAAGCAACGCATTGGCGATGAGGGCAACGCTGTTTACCGCGACATGGTGGCGGCTATGCCCAAAGGTGCGGCTTCGCCCGAAGCCCAAGCCTGTGTCGCGCGTTGGCGGCAACACATGAACTATTTTTGGACGCCCAATCTTGATCAATTGGTAGCCCTTGCCAAGGGCTACTATGACGATCCACGATTTAAGGCTAACTTCGACAAGATTCACCCCGACCTCGCCGCGTTTATGGGCGAGGCGGTGGCGGTGTATGTGGCACGGGCGAATTAGCCCGCGCCGTCTAAGCCATCTCGCGCACGTTCAAGCGCAGCGATGTCGAGCTTGCTCATATTCAGCATGGCTTTGGTGGCACGTTGCGCTTTGAGCGGGTCGGGGTCTTGCATCATGTCGTAGAGCGCGGTGGGTGTAACCTGCCACGACACGCCAAATTTGTCTTTTAGCCAGCCGCATGGGCCAGCCTCGCCGCCGTTGGCGATGAGGTTATCCCAATAATGGTCAACCTCGGCCTGCGACTGGCAAAGAATTTGCAGTGATAGCGCCTCGTTGAAGGTGAACCCGTGCGACATGTTGCTATCGGTGGCCATAAATTTTTCGCCAGCCAGCCCAAATTGCACGTGTTTGACCGTGCCTGCTGGTTGATGTTCGCCTTCGACGTAGTGCAAAATGCCATCAATTTGCGAGCCGCTAAAAAGGCCGGTGTAAAGCTGGGTGGCTTCTTCGGCGCGGGCGTGTTGTGCCCCTGTAAACATGAAGAATGGCGCGATCATTTGCCCGACTTCGGCGATTTTGCCCAAGCCCAATTGCCACGTGAGGCCAAAGCGGTCTTGCAGCCAGCCAAATTTTTGACTCCAAGGATATTCGCCCAGCGGCATCAAGATTGCGCCGTCTTGCGCCAACCCTGCCCAAATTTTGTCAAGGGTGGCTTCGTCTTCGCACGTCACATAAAACGAAATGGCGGGGGTAAATTTGAACAGTGGCCCGCCATTTAATAGCGTCATTTTGAAGCCAGCCAAAGTTAGGCTGGCTGTCATGACGCTGCCGGGCTTCATGGTGTTGGGGTCATGTGTCACTTCGCCGTAGCGCATTAGGCTGTCAATGCTCGAATTTGGAAAAAGCGAGGTGTATAGCGTCGCTGCCGCTTCGGCTTGGTGGTCGAACCACAAACAGGGAACAATTTTTTGTGACATATTTTTTGGGGTGTAATTATGGACGTAGGGGCATGGCCTTTCGTAAAGGCACGGCATGCCGTGCCCCTACGTCCGTATACGCTTGTTATGGGTTATTGCGCGGGGGGCTGAATAATTTTGAACGTCGCGCCGTAGGGGTCTATCGCGGCGGCAATGCGACCAAAAGGCGAATCATCCACCGGCCCGATGATCTGGCCACCGAGTTGGGTAATGCGTGCCGCGCTTTCGTCGGCATTGGCGACGGTGAAATAGTTGACCCAGCAAGGCGGAATTGGCCCCCATGCGGGGTCAATTTGCATAATGCCACACAGCATATCGGCACCGTGTTTCATCACATAATACTCTAGCCCGCCCGGCATGGGATCTGCCGAAGCGCCGAGCAATGCGCTATAAAATGCCTTGGCCGTTTTCGCGTCAGAGGTATAGAGTTCATGCCACGCGACTGAGCCGGGTTCATTGCTCACCTGCCAGCCAATGTGCATTTTGGCTTGCCACAGGCTAAACATCGCGCCAGTGGGGTCTTTTAGGGTGACCATGCTGCCAAATGGTTCGACTGCCATTGTGGGGAAAACCACACTTGCGCCCAACTCGACCGCGCGGGCGACATCGGCATCAATATTATGGGTGGCAAAATAGAGTCCCCATGCGGTGGCTTGGGGGGGCATACCGCCCGGCATACCGGATAAACCGGCGGCGTTGCGATTGCCGAGCCGGTTTGTGGTGTAGCCGCCATACTCCGGCCCGCCAATATCGTATTCCCAACCAAAAATGGCGTGATAAAAAGCGCGTGCGCCATCAGGGTCAGGCGTCATCAGATCAGTCCAAGTTGGTGTTCCAGCGGGTTTTACTTGTGAGTGTGTGGTCATAATAGGGTTATTGTATCGAACATTTGTTCGATTGTCAATCCCTAATTTGCCATTTTTGCGCTTTTGCCGATTCGTAATACCCCATTCACAACCGCGATGCCGAGTAGCACGAGCAGCGACCCGACGGCCAATTGCCATGTCATGCGTTCGCCCAGCAAAAAGCCGATGCTGATGCCGACGATGGGGATGGCGTATGAGATCATGCCGGCGCGGGTTGGCCCCCACGCTTTGACAATGTTGAACCAAAGTAAGTTGGCGATACAACTGGCGAATAGGCCCAAGGCGATGAGGCCAAACCATGTGCTGGGCAGGGTTGGGATGCGCGGGGTTTCAAAGACCGGAGTGGCGACGGCCATGATGCTGCCCGCCCACAGCATGATCATGCTCGATTGCACGGCGGGCGCGAAGCGTTTGAGCATTTTGTGGCTGAGAATGGCGGAGATGGCGTTGCAGGCCGATGAACCGATGACGGCGAGTTGGCCGAGCAAGTCGTTGCTGCGGGTGTTGAATAGCGCATCGGCCCCGATGATGACGATCATGCCAGTAAAGCCGATGAGCGTGCCGAGCACTTTTTCACCGTTGATGCGCTCGTTGCGGAACACCAAGGCGGTGAGCAAAATTTGGAAAAGGGGGCCGGTCGCGCCCAAAATCGAGCCGAGGCCGGTATCAATGCGGGTGGTGGCCCATGATGCCAAAAAGACCGGCACGATTGAGTAGACAAAGCACAAGCCCAAAAAGGTGAGCCAAGTGCGCGGCTCACGCGGTAAGGTCAGACCTTGCCAGCGCATGACGATTTGTAGCAAGGCAAAGGCCGACAAAAAGCGAAATGCGACCGTTTGCACCGGCCCCACCTCTTGCAGTGCCAGTTTTTGGAAGAAAAACGACGATCCCCAAATGAAGGATAGTGCGACGAAATATAGCCAGTGTTTCATAGTGCTAAGTTTTAAGTGGAAAGTGGAAAGTGCAAAGTGCAAAGTGCAAAGTGCAAAGTGCAAAGTTAAGTTTGGGCAATCTTTAAGCTGTATTCTTGAATCTTGAATCTTGAATCTTGGTTCTTGGTTCTTGGTTCTTGAATCTTGATTCTCAAACAAATTCTCGTTTCATCGCTAAGGCCCAATCTTGGAAGCCGAAGGAGCGGTAGAGGGCTTGGGCTTCGATGTTTTTGAAGCCGGTGATGAGGCAAAGGCCACTTGCGCCGAGGTCATGGGCGAGGCGTTCGGCGTGTTGCATCAAGGCGCGCGCAAGGCCGCGCCGCCGATAGGCTGGCTCGACAAACAGGTCGTTAATGATGGCGAAGGGATTGGGCTGGGCCACCATGCTGACAAAACTCATGCACAAAAAACTCACCACTGCGCCATCCCACAGCCCCAAAATGGGATACTCGTGCGGGGCGTTGCGCATTAGCTCGGCTTGTTGTTCGGGCGTGCGGGGTGGGTTGTCGAACAACAGCATCAGCCGCGCCAATTCGGCAGCATCGTCGGGGGTGGCTAGGCGGGTGTGTAACATCGCTAAATTATAGACCGCTATTTTTAAGCTGAGCTATTCGCCTATTCACCCAAGATTTGGGCAATGAGGCTGGGCCAGTCGGGGGCAAAGGGCGGCTGGTAATGCGTCTCGACGCGGGTGGGGTGAAATTGGCCTGTCCGCGCAAAATGGCGCAAGGCGGCGGCCCACGCTTGCACGTCGTCGGGTGGCAAAAAGACCGCGTGATCGTAGCCCGACAGGGTTTCTTTGGCATAAGGCAGGTCGGCAGCAAAGATGGGTTTGTTGTAAGGCTGAAATTCCGACATGGGCAAGCCCCACGTTTCGCTTTTCGATGGAAAGACCATTGCCGCTGCTTCGACATATTGGGCCTCGACTTGGGCGCGGGTTTGAAACCCAACAAAGGTCACATTGGGCAAATCGCCATATTTCGCCACCAACATTCGAGCATAGGCGTTCATTTCGGGCGCGACGGTCAGCACCAGCCGCAATGGCGTGTCGCCAAGGGTTCGCATGGCTTCGAGCAGCACTTCGTAAT
The DNA here is from genome assembly GCA_018500105.2 of Anaerolineae bacterium. Lineage (GTDB taxonomy): Bacteria > Chloroflexota > Anaerolineae > J036 > Brachytrichaceae > AQU-03. The sequence continues at coordinate 2,871 of JAHBAL020000194.1, read as the reverse complement.
TTTTGTATGGGCGCGGGAAGGTTGGGTAAACCAGCACGGGCGCGGCTGATGCGGCGGGCGCAGCGGCTGGCGGCAAGCGAATTGCCGGTTGTGGCGTCGAGACGATGATTTTGGAGGGATCGCAGCCATATGTTTGCACAAAGGCGTCGCGCATCCATTGTTGCTGAACAATAATGCGCCAATTTTTGTGCAAATTGGTGCGATAGTTAACGGTATATAGCCATTGAAAAACCTTCAGTTTTAGATCGTAGCGGGCACTGATGTTGCCGCGATAAAACGGCATTGGGTTGTGGCAATACACCACGCGCCGCGCTGCTCGCACATTGGGCGACACATCGTGCAGCGACACCCACAAATCAACCGGCTGCTTGAGCGACCAAAAACAGAAATAGCCATATTCATAAAATAGCCGAATGCCCCAGCTTTGGCGCGAGCGCGGTTTTTCGATCAACGTGACATTTGGGCGTTGCAAATCGCGGTATAGCTCGGCGCGATGACAAAACAGCGTCACCCGCACTTCGCCCCGCGCAAAGGCATCGCTTTGGCACAATTGTGCCAAAAAATCGCGGGCAATGGTCAACATGCCCGATTGGTAAATATTGATGGCAGAAAGAACGATATGCATAGTTTGGGGAGCTTTGAGCCATGAGCTGTGAGCCATGAGCCGTGAGCCATGAGCCGTGAGCCATGAGCCGTGAGCCATGAGCCGTGAGCCATGAGCCGTGAGCCATGAGCCGTGAGCCATGAGCCATGAGCCGTGAGCCATGAGCCACGAGCCGTGAGCCATGAGCCGTGAGCTATAAGCCGGAAGCTGAAGTGCTTGTTGCTTCGATTCCATCTCGCAAAGCCCAAGGCTCAAAGCTCATGGCTCACGGCTCATGGCTTTATAACAAATTGACATGAAATTGCGGGCGAACGTAAGTAGGCGTTGATGATGGGCATCGGGGCTGATGGCGGCGCGGTGGCGTTGCCAGTCGGGTAAGGTGTCGAAATGGTGGCGAATAGCGCGGGCGCAGTCTGCCGCATCGCCCATGCGGAAATACAACGCGCCGGGCAGATTTTGTTCCAGATGCACCGGAAAATCGGTGGCGATAATGCGCTGTCCGAGCGCTCGCGCATCTTCTAGCACCGTGCTCCAGCCCTCAAACACCGACGGCTGCATGATGGCGGACGCGCCGCGCATGAGCATAATTTGGTCGTAACGCGGGATCATGCCGACGGTATGCACCATTTGCTCGATGCCCCAATCGCGCAGCTTGGCCTGTAGCGACGGAAAATAGGTTGGGTTGCGATAGTCTTGGGTGGGGCCGGTGCAAACGAGATGCAAAGGCTGACCGGCTTGTGCAAGCTGATGAATCGCCTCAAACAAAGTTGCGTGGCCTTTGTGCGCCCAAAACTGATTACACACGATCAAATATGGTTCATGCAGGCCATATTTTGTCACAATTTGCGTTGGGTCATCGGCCCAGTTGGGTTCGGGCACGGTGGCAAAGCGTAATAGATCATGGCGGGCGGCGATTTCGCCGAAATAGCGTTTGGCGTCGCCCCGCGCATGTTCGCTGCTAAAAATGACATATTGGGCTGGATCGCGTAATAGCGCGGCGAAACGCCGATCTCGCCCGCGCAATTCGCCGGGCGTAAACAGATGTGGCATCCCGCGATGCTGAAAATCAGGAATCCACGCAATTGGCCCCGGCACCAGCCGATGCGATGCGCCAAATACGGGGAAGGTGATTGTGGCGTTGGCGCGGCGGGCGGCCATTGCCAGCCGAAATGAACGCTCGCCCAACAGCCATTGCGACAGCCGCCAACCGTGATTGGCGAGTAGTGCCTCGATGCGGTTGCGGCGTTGCACAAACATGGGGCGATACGCCACTGCCGCGCTGACACTATTTTTTAAGCTTTCAAAACGTTTGGCGTCTCGCTCATATAACAAGGTGACTTGTGGGCGCTCGGCGGCGGGTAACAAGGCGAGCGCCTTGGCGAGGTTGTGCGTATACATCACCCCGCCGGCCCATTCTTCCGCCGCAATTAATGCAATGCGCATGGCTAAACTGCTCATTTCGTGCGAGTCCCTCCTTTTAGTATTAGTCGTATTCGTATTGTTAGTGTCGTTGAATGCTTGGGGGAATGCACATTCGGTTGTGCATTTTTTAAGCGCAAACAAGGTATTTTATTGGCGATGGCGCACATTGCAATTGTCATGTTATTCACAATTTGGTCAAGTTTTCCCCAGTTTTGGGGGGAGTTATCCACAGTTTTGTGGATAACTCACAGAACTGTGGTAATCGCTCGTCATGCTTTATCTCTGGGACACTGGTGTTGCAATCGTTATCCGTTGCTTTTGAGTTATAGGCTTTTTGCCATATAAACTTTGGCGGTACAGCGGTTTGTTGATCGCGTTGTAAACATCGACATGTTATAAATTATGCCAAGAGATTTAAGGCGGATTGTAACTGTAACAAAAAGGCGACTTTATCCCCAAGACGATGATAGATTCATGGATATAATGAGCATGTGCATAAAAATTGGGCGGTTGTGCTCATGGTTTTGTTAATTGGATGTAGCGCTGCACCCAGTGCTGCCCCCCCTACGTCACTGCCGCAGGTAGGGGCCACGCAATCAGCCCACTTACAGGCCGATACCTCCACCGCACCGATCTCAACGGTAACAACGGCGGCAACTGAAGCCCCGACGGCGGTTTTGACAACACCCACTGTGGCGGTGGCGCTGAATACATCAACCCCGCCACCCGCGACCGCAACGCTAGCAATGACAGCCAGAGGCGACAGCCGTGCCAATTCGACGGCGACGGCGGCCCCCACCGCCCCGGCGACCGTACCGGCGGGGGCCGGCGCCCCCCCCCCCCGC
>JAHBAL020000307.1 GCA_018500105.2 Anaerolineae bacterium | reverse complement strand
GTTTGTGAAAATCGCACTCGAATGGCGATCAATCCTTCGTCAGGCTCAGGACCATTCTACATAACAACGCCCGTTACACGGGCTAAGTTTACAGCCCACACAGTGGGCGTTGTTATATAGCGCGGGGATTGATCCCCGCGCGGGCGCGACACATCGTATTTTATGACTTGCCCTCAGATTTTAATTCAACCATTTATTTTTCCTGAATAGCCTTACTTGTTACTTGTTACTTGTTACTTGTTACTTGTTACTCGTTACTCGTTACTTGTTACTCGTTACTTGTTACTCGTTACTTGTTACTCGTTACTCGTTACTTGTTACTCGTTACTTGTTACTCGTTACTTGTTACTTGTTACTCATCCTTCATCTCTCACCACAATCCCACTGCCAGTCTGCACGTGCCCGACGCGCCACGCGGCTTGGCCTTGGGCGTGCATGGCGGCAAGCATGGCGTCGGCTTTGTCGGCGGCAATGGGCAGCAATAAGCCGCCGCTGGTTTCGGGGTCATGCAGCAACATGCGTTGCCAATCGGCAAGCGTCTCGGCAAAGGTTACTTGGCCCTCGGCGGCGGCCTGATTATTGCTCGCGCCGCCGGGGAACACCCACGCCTCGCCATAGGCCAGCGCCCCCGGCAACCAAGGCAATGCGGCCCAGTCAAACACAAATTGCACCTTGGCTTGGTTCGCCATTTCGAGGGCGTGCCCAAGCAGACCAAAACCAGTGATATCGGTTCCGCCGCGTGCACCGAATTGGGTGGCAACTTGGGCCGCAATTTTATTTAGCCGCGACATACTTTCAATAGCGGGTTGAACATGCGCGGGGTCGCATTGGTCACGCTTGATGGCGGTGGTCACCACGCCCACGCCCAAGGGCTTGGTCAGCAGTAAAGCATCGCCCGGCTGTGCGCCGCCTTTTTTCATCACTTGGGATGGGTGAATGAGACCGGTGACACATAAGCCATATTTCGGCTCTTTGTCTTTGACCGTATGCCCACCGACAATGGGGCAACCCGCCTCGGCGGCCTTGTCGGCCCCGCCACGCATGATCTCGCGCACGATCTCGGCGGGCAAATCTTCGGGCAAGGCCAAAATGTTGAGCGCAAACAGCGGCGTGCCGCCCATGGCGTAAACATCGCTGATGGCGTTGGCGGCGGCAATGGCCCCATAATAATAAGGGTCATCAACAACGGGCGAGAAGAAATCAACCGTTTGCACCAAGGCTTGCGCGTCGTTCAGCTTGATCACGGCGGCATCGTCGGGCTGGTCTAGCCCAACCAGCACATTGGCATAGTTTGGCGATTGGAAATTTTGTTGGACCGGCTGCAACACGGCAGCCAACAGCGCTGGGCTGAGCTTGCCTGCTCACCCCGCGCATGAGGCCAACGAGGTGAGTTTGATCTTTTTTGCCGTTGTCATGGTGGGTATTTTGCCACAGGTTTTGGGGGTGACAGGGTGAACAGGGTGAATGGGTGACCGCAAACGATAAATTTGACTAGCCTTAATCCCTGCATCAGCGAATCATCATCCAAATGATAATGATAGGTCTCGTCAACCCACAACATAACTCAACATTAACATGAATACATCTAACAACACCACCTGTGAACTCGTAGGCAAAGAAGCCAAGGTTAAAAATGATAAGCGTGTTTTGCAAAAAACGCGATTGGCGATTAAAACCAATATAAAGGCTGGTAACCCCCTAGCGAGTAATCCCCTTTTCACGCAAACAAACCCTAGTGCCGCCTCCCACACACAAGGCAATATGATGGCTTAAACGCGCAAAGATCGCGTTTTTGTGGATTGTCACCTGCCCAATTTAAAGCAAAACACCTTGCGGAATTCCGCAAGTAGTGACTCCATTTTTAGGGGGTCACTTCAGGTTCGCATCCAAAATGGCAATATTATTACAGATAGCAAAACACATCTGGGAGACTCAACATAAAGCAAAAAGTTTTGCAAAAGAATCAAACGATGATTAAATTTAGCATTGCTTTTCAGTCAAACAAAACGCCATCAGAATATGAGGCGCTGGCCGAGTTGGTAGATCAGTTTGGCTTCGATGTGGTGAGCGTGTATAACGACTTGCTATTTCAACCCGCGCTGGGGCCGCTGATGTTGATGGCGCGAAAATTGCGCCGGGCGCAAATTGGCTTTGCCGCGCTCAACCCGTATACAGTGCATCCAGTCGAGATCGCGGGGCAAATTGCCATGCTCGATTTGGTGAGCGAAGGGCGGGCTTATTTGGGACTGGTGCGCGGGGCGTGGCTCGACCAAATTGGCGTAGACAGCCGCCAGCCGGTGCAAACGCTACGCGAGGCGGCGGCGGTGGTGCAGCATTTGTTGGCGGGCAAAACCGACGGCTACGCGGGCCACATTTTCTCGCTGGCAGCGGGTGTCAAGCTAAATTATGCGCCTTACCGCGCCAAAGTGCCGCTGATGATCGGCACATGGGGCAAGCAAACGGCCAGACTGGCGGGCGAAATTGCCGACGAAGTGAAAATTGGCGGCTCGGCCAACCCAGCCGTCGTGGGCTGGTTGCGTCAATTTATTGCCCAAGGCGAGCAAGCGGCGGGCAAATCCATCGGCTCGGTGGGGGTGTGTTTGGGCGCGGTGACGGTGGTTGACGATGACCGCGATGCGGCGCGAGCATGGGTGCGGCGCGAGGCCGCGCTGTATTTGCCGGTGGTCGCGCCGCTCGATCCCACCTTCAACGACCCAGAATGGTTGGCGCGGGTGATGGCTCTGGATGCGCAAAAGGATTATGCTGGCATTAGCCGACTCATCTCAGACGACATCCTCGACCGGTTTGCCTTTGCTGGCAATGCGCACGACATCATCGCCCATGTCGAGCGGTTGATGGCGGGCGGTTGCACGCGGGTAGAATTTGGCACACCGCATGGGCTGGTTGCCGAGCGCGGCATTCGCTTGTTGGGCGAAAAGGTGTTGCCGCATTTTGCCCACAATCGAGTTTAAACAAAAAAGCGCACGAAGAACTCAAAGTGTTGCATCATAAAACCCTTGTTCTCTTTGTGTTATTTGTGTTCTTTGTGGTGAAATATTTTTATGCCCAAGCCCTAAAATTATGGACGAATTTGAACTTTATGACCTCAAGGTCAGCATCGAGCAGATCAACGGCAACTGCACCTGCGACCACAAGATCGGCGATTATTTCGAGATGAAAGGCGGCAAAGTGCATTTGCCGGCAGGTCAGCCATTTTGCCTGTATGCCATGCAAGCTGCCATACCGTTGCTGCCCGCCAAACAGCGCCCGTTCCCCGAACGCCACCTGTACCTGCGCACCTTCAATGAATTCAGCGTCCCCGGCGTCCTCGCCACCCTTTGGCTGGTCGTCACCCAACCTTTTTCACTTTTCTTCCAAGGATTGACGCTTCAACCG
>JAHBAL020000440.1 GCA_018500105.2 Anaerolineae bacterium | reverse complement strand
GCCCCCACCACCTGAGCAATCGCCTGAGTCGGTAACGCCTCCTTTTCAGGCAGCTGACAATGCTGGCGGGGCGATAAAAGCCGTTTCTGAGGCCGAAGACAGCAACAAAGTTGCGCCGCGCATCCCTTGGGGCGTGGTTGGTGTGGCGGTGGCAATTTTGGCGATAACGATCGGCGCGGTATTGATGTTTCGGCGCATTGATGGCACGGGCGATGTGGCAACCCCGACCTTGCAAGCGGGTGGGCAAGTGACTTCATCTACCCAAGTGCCAACGTTGGTGGTGACCATAACGCCGGTGCGGATTGTGCGCACCCCGACGGCTGTTCCGCCGGCCGAATATGTGGTGCAGACCAATGACAACTGTGGCGCAATTGCCCTGAAGCATCAAGTGCCGCTCAATGTGTTTTTGCAATACAATGCGCTGACCAGCGATTGTGTGATTGCAGCCGGGGCGCGGTTGCGGATTCCGCCACCCACGCCCACGCCCGGCCCGTCGCCTACGCCCGAAATTATTGAGGTGTTTGGTCCATTGCCCACGCGCCCGGCCCAAATTGTGCATGATGTGAAAGAAGGGGATATATGCAGCAAAATTGCCAGCGAGTATGGCGTGTCAGTTTTGCAAATTATTCAAAATAATCGGCTCGATGTGAATTGCACGATTAAACCCGGGCAAAAACTGACGATTGTTTTCGCCACGTCCACGCCATTTGTAACCGCAGCGCCGATTGTGGCCCGCACCCCGACGCCCATTTCGATGTATAGCGCCCCCAATTTGCTCGCCCCCGTTGGCAATGCTGTCATCACCAGTAGCCAATCAACCATCACGCTCGAGTGGCTTACGGTTGGTTTATTGCGCCCAGATGAATGGTATGTGGTGCAAGTGCAGCCGTCAAACGCCATCACCGTGCCAATTTTCGAGACAAAATCCTCCTCGATCAAGTTGACCGAAGCCCTGCTTAATAACCAACCCGAACGGCAATTTACATGGTGGGTGCAGGTCAAACGGCTAAAAGAAGTCAGACCCAACGGCGAACGTATCTACGACGACATTAGCCCGCCCAGCGAAGTGAAGCAATTTGTGTGGAGACGATGAGGGTAGAGGGGAGTGGATAGTGGATAGTGATAGTGGATAGTATTGGCAGTTATACAACTATCACTATCTGCTATCACTATCCACTTACATTCAAAACTGCCAGCTATGCAACAACTCCCATGTCAGGGTATGCCACCAAGGGCCTTGCCAGTCAGCTTTGAAGCGATAAAGATGGTAGGTATTGGCGAGGAAGGCGGGCGAACCAAGTGGGCCGCCTTCGTTGAGGAACGCCATCACTTCGTCTTGCAGTTTGCGCGGGATGTCGGCCATGGCGACGGTGATGTGGGCGTGAAATTGGCTGCTGCGTGGGTCGCGGTGGCGAAAATCGCAGTCGGGGTGAATGAGCGCCTCGAGCGCGTCCCATGCACGATCTGAGGCTTCGACAAGCCCGGTGTTGGGCGTAACGCCATCGGCCAAATGCTGCCAACTGGTAACCAGCCCCGAACCCATTTTGATGATGCCGCCGTTGTAGATGACGCATGGCTTAAAACCGATGAAGGCTTCATCAAGGCGCGTTACCATGTCGGCCACGCTGGCATCGCTACGATAAAACCCTTTGATGGTGGCATGAGGCATGAACAAGCCTGCGGTGACGAAGCCGTATTGTGCCCGCAACAGCCGGTGCGCCTCGGCGATGGCTTTACTGGTGGCGTAATCGGGCCGTAAGTAAAACCCATAACGATAAGCTGAAGAATCTGTCATAGTTAAGTTAATCTGAAAGTAATTTCTGCAAGGTGCTTTGGTCAATACGGCGCGTGGCTTGGGTTGCACGTCGCCAACCCAAGACACGGGGTAGGCCGATTAGCCCCGCCAATTGGCCCTTCAGCCGCATCCGCGCCGCCTCGCCGCGCCAAGCCTGCAAGGCAGCACGGGTAATGCCCCATTGTTCGCGCAAAATTTGCCGCCAGTGTTGGCGCAAAATCTCACTCGGCACATCTTTTGCCAGCAGCCAAATGAAATTTCGCCCGTCATAATAGCTATTTAACACCCCGCCGCCGGTGGCACTGACTTTGTGATATACAACCGCATCACGCGCAAAGGCACATTTGTAGCCCGCCAATTGCGCCCGCCACGCCAAATCCACATCTTCGCACGAGAATTGGAAGCGGTCATCAAGTAGACCGATTTCGTCAAGCATGGTGCGTTTGTAAACCGAGGCCGCGCCACACGCCCCAAACACATAGTCGCTGTCGAATTGCCCGTGATCGGGTTGCCAAGCCCCGCGATTGCCGGGCACGCCGCGCACACTGTAAAAATCGCCAGCCGAGTGAATGTGGTCGCGTTTGTCGAACAAGCGCAATTTGCTCGCCACAAAACCAGCATCGGGGTGGGCGGCGAAAGTTTTGGCGATGTTTTCTAGCCAATGTTCATCCGCCTCGGTATCGTTATTGAGCAAAGCAATGGCGTCGCCCGATGCCGCCTTCATGCCGGTATTGCATGCGCCGGTAAACAGCCGATTGGTGGGCAGTTGAATGAAATTGACTTCGGGGAAATCTTGTGTGATCATCGCCCGCGTGTCATCACGCGAGGCGTTATCCACCACGATTACCTCGTGCGGTACCAGCGTTTGCCGCCGCAATGCCATCAGGCACGTATGCATATGATGTGCGCCGTTGTAGGTAGGAATGACAACCGAAATCAGCATGTTTAATTACGAATTACGAATTACGAATTACGAATTGTGAACTATGAATGATGAATGATGAATGATGAATGCGACTCATTCGTAATTCGTAATTCGTAATTCAAAACCGTAATTCGTAATTTACAATAGCATCCTATTATGAGCGATGTAGCCAATCAGTCGTTGAAATCTGTCTTAGATCAATATGATTTGGGTCGGTTTTTCGATGAGATGTTTAGCGCCTCCAGCCAGCCGCGCCCGCATTATCAGACGCTGTATGGTCAATTAGGCGATCTTACCCCACAATCGTTTGACGAGCGGCGTCGCGCCGCCGACGCCTCATTTTTATATCAGGGCATTACCTTTACCGTGTATGGCGACAACGATGATGGGATTGAGCGTATTTTTCCGTTTGACCTCATTCCGCGCATTATTCCGCAACGCGAATGGGCGACGATCGAGAAAGGGCTGACCCAGCGTGTTAACGCCCTCAATCAATTTTTATGGGATATTTATCACGAACAACGTATTATTCGTGAAAAGCGTATTCCTGCCGAACTTGTGTTTGGCGCCAAGCATTATCGCCGTGAAATGATCGGGCTGGATGTGCCGCAACGGGTGTATGCGCATATTGTGGGCACAGACCTCATTCGCGATGACGCGGGCAATTATTTGGTGCTCGAAGATAATTTGCGTTCGCCCAGCGGCGTAAGTTACATGCTCGAAAATCGGCAAGCCATGAAGCGCACCTTCGCCCGCATGTTTGCGCGTTATGGTGTGCGTGCCATTGACCATTACCCGCAAGAATTGCTCAACACCCTGCGTTCGGTTGCGCCGCATCATGAGGCTGACCCGACGGTAGTATTGCTTACGCCCGGCATTTACAACTCGGCCTATTTCGAGCATTCGTTTTTGGCGCGTCAAATGGGGATCGAGATCGTCGAAGGACGCGATTTGGTGGTGCACGACAACAAAGTGTTCACCCGCACCGTGCGCGGCCTCAAGCAGGTAGATGTGATTTATCGCCGTATTGACGACGAGTTTATTGACCCGCTCGGTTTTCGGCCCGATAGCGCCTTGGGGGTGGCTGGCTTGCTCAATGCTTATCGCGCTGGCAATGTCACGCTTGCTAATGCCATCGGCACAGGCGTGTCTGATGACAAAGCTGTTTATGCCTACGTGCCCGACATGATTCGCTTTTATTTGAACGAAGAGCCGATTTTGTCGAACGTGCAAACCTATTTAGGGCTGCGCGACGATGACCGCACTTATATGCTAGAGCATCTCGATCAGTTGGTGGTGAAATCGGTGAACGAGAGCGGCGGCTACGGCATGTTAATTGGGCCACACGCCACACGGGCCGAGCGCGACAGCTTCCGCGAGATGATCATCGCCAATCCGCGTAATTTCATCGCCCAGCCCGTCATCTCGCTCAGCCGTCATCCCACCTATTTTGATGGTGAAATTCACGGCTGTCATGTTGACTTGAGGCCCTACATTTTGTGCGGCGAAAAGATCACCCTCGTGCCCGGCGGCCTCACGCGCGTCGCGCTCAAACGCGGCTCACTCGTCGTCAATTCTTCCCAAGGTGGCGGCTCGAAAGACACTTGGGTGTTACAAGAGTAAATACAAAGTGGAAAGTGCTAAGTCCTAAGTGCTAAGTAACAAATATTCCGCTTAGCACTTAGCACTTAGCACTTTCCACTTTCCACTTTCCACTTTCCACTCAGGACTAAAGAAATGTTATCTCGCGTTGCCGATTCCCTATTTTGGATGTCACGCTATATTGAGCGGGCCGAAAATTTGACCCGCATTTTGACCATCAACTTCAATGCCTTGCTCGATATGCCGATGGTTGATGCGCACAAAAGCTGGCGTGATTTGCTCAACACCTTGGGCGATACCAGTTTGTATGACGACTTATACGCTGAACTTAACGGACGTAACGTCATTGACTATACCCTGTGGCATACCAATAACCATAATTCGGTGCTGAACAGCATCATTCGCGCTCGTGAAAATGCGCGTAGTGTGCGTGAACAAATTAGCAGCGAAATGTGGGAACACCTTAACCGGCTGTATCACCATTTGCGCAGCATGAATCATGATGCGGCTCGCCGCAGCCCGCACGAATTTTTTGCCATTGTGCGAGATGGTTCACATGCTTTTCAAGGCATTACCAACACCACCATGCCGCATGGCGAAGGCTATGAATTTATCCAGCTTGGCAAATACATCGAACGGTCGGGCATGACCTTGCGGGTGCTCGATTCGAAATACAACACGGTCAACGCCCTGCCCGAAGGGTCGCCCGAAGCCTCGTTGCATCTCATTGCTTTGCTCAAGTCGTGCAGCGCGTTCGAGGCATTTCGCAAGAGCAACGGCTCGCAATTGCAAGCGGCACGGGTGGCCGAATTTTTGCTGCTCAGCCCCGAATTTCCGCGTGCGGTGCGTTTTTGCTTGCAGCACTGTGTTGCTTCGGTCAATGCTATTGCAGGCCAAGAAGCCGATGTTGTTCGTGTGGTGGCAGAGCGTCAAACGCCACAGCGGCTGTTTGGCAAAATTAATGCTGAGCTTGAATATTTGGATATGCAAGACGTGCTCGATCGCTCGCTGGTGGATTACATCGCCGATCTTTACACACGGATTAACTTGGCGGGCGATAGCATCACCCGCTCCTTTTTCAATACCCAAGTTATCTTGCCGCCGCCGCGTGACATCAACGCCTTACAACAATCACAACAACAACAGTAAATTTAATTACGAATTAGGTGTTGCAAATATTAAATTCGTAATTCGTAATTCGTAATTCGTAATTCCAAGATGCGTTTACAGATCGAACACACGACCCAATTTGAATACGATATGCCCATTACCGAAGCGTATACCGAAGTGCGGATGCGGCCCTTGAATGACGACATGCAGCGCTGTCATACATTTGAGATGGTGACCGACCCTGACCTAAACGAATCGCGCTATACCGATCGTTTCGGCAACGATGTGCGATTTTTTGACCTGATCTCGCCGCACCAGTCGCTCATTTTGACCTCAATTAGCGAAGTGTATACCGTAAGTCGTTATTTTTTGCCGCAAGCTGAGTTGTCGCCGCTCGATTTGCACGATTATCGCGTGCCCTCACCTTATGTGCCCCTTGGCCCAGCGGTGCAAGCCTTCGGGCAAGCCCATACGGTGATGACCGCTGACGGCGCTCTTGACGTTCGCGCCACCGCCTTGTCCTTGATGACCGCCACGTATCGCGCTCTGAAATACCAAAGTGGTGTTACCGACGTCTCAACCAAAGCCGACCAAGCGCTGGCGCTTGGCGCTGGCGTGTGCCAAGATTTTGCGCATGTCATGTTGGCGGCTTGTCGCAGTGTGGGCATTTTGGCGCGGTATGTCAGTGGCTATTTGTATGTCGCGGTCAATAATCGCCAACCCAACGACCCCGATCCCGATTTGGCAACACATGCCTGGGTAGATGTGCATTTACCCGGACAAGGCTGGATTTCGCTTGACCCAACGCACAATTGTGAACAAAGCGAACGCCACGTGCGTTTGGCAATTGGACGCGATTACACCGATGTGCCGCCCACCCGCGGGGTGTATAAGGGCAGCGCCAAAGAAAAAATGAAAGTGCGGGTGCGGGTGTTCAACTAAAGCTTGTGGGGCGTGCTAAACTTTGCGCCCTATGGGTCTTTCTACCGGAATCGTCGGGCTGCCAAATGTTGGCAAGTCCACCATCTTTAATGCACTTACGGCGGCTGGGGCACTCGCCGCCAATTATCCTTTTGCCACCATCGAACCCAATAACGGGGTCGTGGCTGTGCCTGATCCTCGTCTCAAAGAGATCGAGAAACTGATTAAAACCGAAAAAATCGTGCCCGCTTATCTCGAAATCAAAGATATTGCTGGGTTAGTGGCTGGGGCCTCGCAAGGCGAAGGGCTGGGAAACAAGTTTCTCGGTCATATTCGTGAAACCGATGCCATTTTGCACGTGGTGCGTTGTTTTAGCAATGACGACGTGGTGCATGTCAGCGGGTCAGTTGACCCCGTGCGTGACATCGAAATCATCAACCTTGAATTGGCATTGGCCGACCTCGAAAGCGCCGAGCGGCAGCTCGAGAAAAATCGCCGCAGCGCCAGCAGCAGCAAAGACCCCGAAGCCGGGCAACGGGCAGACCTGTTGGCCCCGATTGTTGAGGCATTGCAAGCCGGCAAGTGGGCACGCACCGTCATGGGCGGCTACGATGCCAATATGCACCGCATGGCACGCAATTTTGGCCTTATTACCACCAAGCCGGTGCTGTATGTGGCAAATGTAGACGAAGGCAACCCGACTGGCGAGGGTAACCCGTATGTGGCGCAAGTGCGCGACTACGCCGCTGCCGAAGGCGCAGACGTGGTCGTCATTTCAGGCGCAATCGAGGCCGAAATTAGCGCTTTGGAGAACGAAGCAGAAAAGCTTGACTTTTTGAGCAGCTTGGGGCTAGAAGAATCGGGTTTGGCGAAATTGTCACACGCGGCGTATCAATTGCTGGCTTTGCAATCTTATTTCACCGCTGGTCCCAAAGAAATCCGCGCGTGGACCATCCCCATTGGCGCAAAAGCGCCACAGGCCGCTGGTGTCATTCACACCGATTTTGAAAAGGGCTTCATTCGCGCCGAGGTGTATACCCTCGACGACTTGAAAACCTACAAAGGCGAAAGCGCCATCCGTGCTGCCGGTAAATTGCGCTCTGAGGGCAAAGAATATATCGTGCGCGATGGCGATATCATGCACTTCTTGTTTAACGTTTAGGCCAGCGAGCTGGGGCGTTTATGCCGAATTTACCATTGTGCCGCAAACTGGGCTTGCGGTGCAATGATAAATTCGGCTTTTTTGTTTTATGGCAATGCCAACGCCGCCATGTTTGCTAAGCGCGTCAGGCCAGTTAGGTCGGCATTCTTAAAGCGGCGCTCGTCGGCGTAGCCAATGCCGACCACCCCGCAGATGTTGTTGTGCACATTGATCGGCACGCCGGCCATTGCACGCACACGGCCTTTTTCGATCCACACGGTGCGCCCATTCCACTTTTCGTAATCCTCAACAATAACAGGGATACGGTCGCGCCAGATTTGGCCGCTCAAACCTTTGCCGACTTGCACTTGAATGCTGCGTGGCAAATACACTTGGAATGACCCAATCGCGGCTTGATGCGATACGCTGATGGGTGCAGATGCATTGGCCCCATTATTGCGCGGCGGCAACGCCTTTTGCATCAGCTCTTCAATCGGCGAGTTTTCAAGTTCATCTAAACTCAGCGATGCTAGCGTCTGCATACCTGCTTGGGTGTGGTTTTCTGCTGTTGCCAACTCAGATACGGCAAAATACGCAAACCCGTGATTGGCATTGAAGATCGAAGCCGATTGCGCCATCAGCCAGTTAAGCACTTGGTTGACGCGATTATTTTGGGCCTCGTTGCCGGTTACATCTGGTTTGCTCGTTGGGCTTGTTGCCAAATCATTGGCTTGTAGCAAGAGGTTGTAAAAGCGCATAAAACGCGCTGAATCATGTGCGGTTCTATGATCGAGGGTGAGCCGTAGCGACACTTCTTCGGTCAGCGCGCTTGCCAATTGCGACAAGAATGCGATTTCGCGGTTGTGCCAATGGCGTGCCTGCCGATGTGCGAGGCAGATATAGCCAAACGAGGTGGTGTTGGGCAAGCGTAGCGGCACACCGACATACGCGGCAGTTGTGCCGCTATCGTTAAAGTTGCCTTTGCAAATTATATTTTTGCTGGTGTCTTTAATCGCCAATGGGCTAAAGCCTTGCGCCGCTCGTGCTGACAGCATTTGTAACAGCTCTTTTTGCCGAAACCAGAGTAGTGCCGTGCTTGAATCAACTGTCAGATCGCACGGGTATGGTGTTTCGGCTGTGCCGATCTCTGAGCAAGTCGTTGTTTTGTTTGGTAAACAGGCCGACAGCAAAATGGATGCATGGTCAACATGAAAATCCTTGCTCAGACGGAATGATAGGTCGTCGAACAAAAGGCCGATTGAGCGGCCCATCGAAGTGAGGTTGTCATCGTGCAACAATCGAGTAAGATCAACGGTAGACGATGTATTTTTAGACTGTCCCCCCAGTCCATTATTTATTGGCTGCAATGTAAGCATCGATGTATGAAAGCGGACACGGCACGATTCCCCAATCTTGCCATCCCGCACTACCAGCGGTTCCCCGACCGATGGTTTTCACGTTAAAATTTTACCTCGCAACGTAACTCGCAATTCGATGTTATGTGCGATGCAGCAAATTGTATATGCGATATTATTTTAGTGCTAAAATATAACGCGCTATATTTCTAAGTTGCATGCATTGAATTGCTATTGTGTTGCAATCAATTGGTCGTTATTTAATAAAACTTCCTTCGCGTCAACCTTAAAATTTTTTCAAATTAAGACGCTTTTATTGCTCAAAGTCCAATTTTCTAAGTGGGACACATTTCACCAGCTTGTTTTTAAGGTTGCGTCGTTATTTGGGGCTGGGTGCTTGCTTTCCCCGCCAGATTGAGTTGAGAATGGTGTTATGAAATTGGTATATCATTTATGTCAGTGAAATGATAATCTGTCATTTCACTGACGACACAATTGCAAGCAACCTTTACGCTCGCTTGTGATTTTAATCTTAGGAGAAAAGAAAAGATGTTAACAAATTCACCTCTTAAACACAGCGGATCTCGCGCCATAATGGTGGTTGGGGCAACCGCGCTCATTTTGGCGGCTTGTGGCAGCCCAGCGCCTGCGCCCGCACCCACCTCGGCTCCGGCTGGCAGTGCGCCTGCCGCCAAGCCCGCCGCAGGCACCCCCAAAGCCGGTGGCACGCTGAAGATTGGCACCAACCAAGATGCGGTTGGTTTTGACCCACACCTGACGAACGCCACTGCGTCGTATCGCATTTTGGAAAATGTGTATAGCCAATTGGTGAAATTTGCACCCAGCCTAGAGGTGCAACCCGATTTGGCCGAAAGCTATAAGGCGACCAGCCCAACCACATGGGAATTTAAGTTGCGCAAAGGGGTGAAGTTTCACAGCGGCAAAGAATTTAAGGCCGAAGATGTGAAATATTCGCTCGAACGCATCAAGGACCCGAATGTGAAGTCGCCACGTGCCTCGCAATTGGCTGCCATTACCGAAATCACCACCCCCGACGACTATACCGTCGTGATCAAGACCGACAAGCCTTATTCGCCGATGTTGGCTGTGTTGGCTGATCGCACGATGGCGATTGTGAACAAGGCTGCGGTTGAAAAAGCCGGTGGCAAACTTGACACGACTGCCGATGGCACTGGCCCATTCAAATTTAAGGAATATGT
>JAHBAL020000512.1 GCA_018500105.2 Anaerolineae bacterium | reverse complement strand
GCGTCAGTTGTGTATAAGAGACAGCAGCGAGGTGAGATCACGCAAGGCAATGCTCGTATGGCGGGTGCAGGTGTCTATGGCTAAAAGGTAACTCATACCCCGAAAACGTTTTTGCGAAACGACAACAAAATTTGCCACATTTGTTCGTTGGGCGCAGAAAATAAAATTTGTCGTTTGGTGTCGCTAATAATGTGAATTTTGACGTGGATCGTGTTGGGCGGGAACAAACTCGGCGCACGATCGGCCCATTCAACCAGCACTACGGCTCGCTCGTCTTCAACAATTTCATCAAGGCCAAGCGAGGCGAGGCCAGACGGCTTTTCGATACGATAAAGATCAACGTGATACAGCCGTGTCTTATCTTTGTGGCGGCGGTGTTCTTGCACCAGGGTAAAAGTTGGGCTGCGCAATTCTTGCTCGGCCCCCCAGCCATCCCCAATGCCGCGCGAAAAATGGGTTTTGCCGGCGCCGAGATTGCCCGTCAGCGCGACCACCACGCCTTGGGGCAACACTTCGCCAAAGCGCACGCCCAGCCGATGGGTCTGGGCCGGGCTGTGGCTGCTGCATTCAAGGGCATATCGGTCAAGCAGAGACATGTTTTGGGGGCTTGGGGATGAGGGGTTATTCTTAATCTCTAATCCCCAAGCCTCACGAATCATACAGGCATCAATAATCCATTGGCTGTGGGCGTGGCGAGATTTAGCTCGACCGTGCCTTCGAGGTCGTATTCCATTGCGCCGGTAATTTTTACTGGCACGATTTCGCCCGCCGGTGCAAGGCCGTCAATAATGACCAAGCCGTCCACTTCGGGCGCGTCGCGGTAAGTGCGACCAATGCTCATTTCCTTTTCTTCGTCGTTGCCTTCGATCAAGGTGAGCATGGTTTTGCCGACAAAACTTTGATTTTTGACCAATGAAATTTGCTGCTGTTTCACCATCAACGCTTCGCGGCGCTGCTCTTTCACCTCGTCGGGCACTTGGTCGGGCATATCGCCGCTGGGTGTGCCGGGTTCAAACGAATAATTGAACACGCCGACGCGGTCAAATTGCAAATCGTCCACAAATTTCATCAAATTGCCAAACTCTTGCTCGGTTTCGCCCGGAAATCCGACGATGAAGGTGGTGCGCACGCACAAATTGGGAATGGCTTTGCGCATCTTCTCGACGGTGCGATATACCCAATCAATATTGGCTGGGCGACGCATTCGGCGCAACACGCCGGGGTCACCGTGCTGCAAGGGAATATCCAGGTATTTGACGATTTTGGGCTGTGTCGCCATCACCTCGATCAGCCGGTCGGTGACGGCCCCCGGGTAAGCATACATCAGACGAACCCAATCGAGGCCGTTGATGCTGCACATGTCGTTGAGCAAATTGGCGAGGCCGTCGCGCAAGCCAAGATCATGCCCATAGTCGGTCAGGTCTTGGGCAATGAGGATGAGTTCGCGAATGCCGTTATTAGCCAATTGCCGCGCCTCGTTGAGAATGAGTTGCGGCTGGCGCGATTTGAGCGTGCCTTTGATGGCGGGAATGGTGCAAAATGCGCATGGGCGGCGGCAACCATCCGATATCTTGAGATAAGAACTGACGCCTTGCACCGAGGTGCGCATCGCGCCTTTTTCGTCTTCGCCAACGGTCACGGCATCGGTGGGTAAATGATAAAGCGGCTCTGGCTTGGCTCGCCCGCGCACCCCGTCAATAAACTCCACCATGTCCATCCAGCGGCGTGTGCCGATCACGCCATCGAGGCCGGGCACGACTTGGGCCAAACGCGGCCCCCACAATTGCGATAGACAACCGGCGGCGATGAGTTGCTGGCCTTTGCGCTTCTTTTTTGCCAAGTCGCGCAGCGTGCTGATGGATTCGTCGCGGGCCGGACCGATAAAGCCACAGGTATTGACGATAAGCACATCGGCGTTTTTGGCAGTTTCTGTGCCGCTGTAGCCCGAATCGTTCAGCAATTGGGCGATGCTATCTGAATCAACAGTATTTTTGGAGCAGCCTAACGAGACCAAATGATAGCGTTTGCGCGGCTGTGAATGCGATTTTGTCATTACGATTTCTCAATATTTTCGGGCGTATCAATCATGGCGGGCACGGTCACACCGCGGCGGGCAATATAGGCCATGCCGATACTCATGACATACAACACAAGCAAGGGCAACATGACCAAAAACATATTGACGGGGTCGGGGGTGGGGGTGATGACGGCGGCCAAAATGGCGACCCCGACGATGGCATAGCGCCAATTTTTGCGCAGGGCATCGCCTGAGATCAAATTGACTTTTGCCAATACAAACATGATGAGTGGCATCTCGAAGGCCATGCCCATCCAGAACATCATGCCCATCACGAACGGAATATATTCGTCGAGCTTTAGCCGCGAGTCGAGTAATTCGGGCAAAAAGCCAAGCAAGAAGGGCAACGCCGATGGCAAAAACACACGCCATGTAAAAAACACGCCCAGCGAAAACAGAATCATTGCAAACGGAAAGCCGAGCTTAAGCCAGCGCTTTTCGTGGTCGAGCAAGCCGGGCGCGATATAGGCAATGATTTGATACAAAATGACTGGAAAGGCCAACGCAGCGCCGACGGTGACGCACACCGTAAAAATATTCGACAAGCCTTCAAAGGGGGTGGTGGCGATGAGCGGCGGCAAAGTCGAATTTGGGTTGATTTGGCGCAGCGGCTCGGCGATGAAACTGAGGATGGGTGAATAGAAAATCGAGGCAATGCTTGTGCCAATGGCTAAGGCGATAGCCGATTTGAGCAACCGGTCTCGCATCTCGCGCAAATGGTCGAGCAGCGACATCGCTTCTTCAGGGTCCATCCCTTCGGGGATGTTGATACTTGTGTTTTGGGCCATACGTCTCACAAGGTGGCTTAACGGCGATGGTGATCGCCTATGTTGTTATAGACTGCTATTTTACTTGATTGCCCCTGCGAGTGTAGTTGTAGATCCCTCTCTCATCTCCGACAGCTACAATGCCAACATCGAAGGGGTCATCGTTCGCTTTGTTGTAGCTCCCTCTCTCATCTCGGACAGCTACAATTTGTTAAGCTTTGGATAGTTGCATCTTGTGGTTGTAGCTCCCTCTCTCATCTCGGACAGCTACAATATCGCCCAGCCGGTCAAACGCCTCGACCAGGTTGTAGCTCCCTCTCTCATCTCGGACAGCTACAATTCAACGGGAAATGGGTGAAGGTGGCGACGCGTTGTAGCTCCCTCTCTCATCTCGGACAGCTACAATTCACCCCCGACACCCTCAACGAATACCGCGTTGTAGCTCCCTCTCTCATCTCGGACAGCTACAATATAGGTGGCGGGTGTATTGGCGCAATACGGGTTGTAGCTCCCTCTCTCATCTCGGACAGCTACAATTATGGGCCATTCCCGATACCGCATACGGGGTTGTAGCTCCCTCTCTCATCTCGGACAGCTACAATTTTGGGTGGTGTCGGCATGTCGAGCCAATGGTTGTAGCTCCCTCTCTCATCTCGGACAGCTACAATATTACTTCGCTTAAATTGCATGTTTGGTATGTTGTAGCTCCCTCTCTCATCTCGGACAGCTACAATTTGTGGGCCTCGATGTTGCTCACGGTGTTGTTGTAGCTCCCTCTCTCATCTCGGACAGCTACAATATCGGCGTGTCCAATCCCGCCGGGGTTAGGTTGTAGCTCCCTCTCTCATCTCGGACAGCTACAATGCAAGGTCGCGTATCTGCCAACTCAGATTAGTTGTAGCTCCCTCTCTCATCTCGGACAGCTACAATTCGGCTTGCGCCAATGGATGGAGCAAGGCGGTTGTAGCTCCCTCTCTCATCTCGGACAGCTACAATCTTCACTCAACACATACTCGCCCAGCGTAGTTGTAGCTCCCTCTCTCATCTCGGACAGCTACAATTTCGTTGTGGTTGTTCGTGCCGATTAGTTGTTGTAGCTCCCTCTCTCATCTCGGACAGCTACAATTGGGGACGCAACAAGGGGCAAAGCAGCTATGTTGTAGCTCCCTCTCTCATCTCGGACAGCTACAAT
>JAHBAL020000118.1 GCA_018500105.2 Anaerolineae bacterium | reverse complement strand
TGCTTGGCGTGCCGATTAAACGTTATCTTATTGATAATGGCGTAGATACGCGCTATTTACTCGAAAGCGATGCCCCCAGCACCGTGGCTTTTGTCGAAGAGCATGATGGCAATGCGCATTTTCAGTTTATGAATAGCGGCGCTGCCGATACACAATATGACCCGCGCCCGCGCCCCAATTTGCCCGATAGCGTGCGCTTTATGCAGTTTGGCGCAGTTAGCTTGCTCAGCGAACCCACCTCGACGAGCATTACTGAAATTGTGGCGGCACATTGCGCTCGGACGATTACCGTTTTTGACCCCAACTGTCGCCCAGCCTTAACGAAAGATCGAGATGCTTATCGTGCAACGATGTTGCGTAAATGGGTTCCGCTTACGCATATTCTCAAAATCAGCGATCAAGATTTGGCATGGCTAGAGCCGGGCCGAGATCATGCTGAGTTAGCGCAGACATGGCTGGCGTTGGGGCCGAGCGTTGTTATTGTGACAGCGGGCGAAAAAGGTGCGACTTTGTATCGTAATGGTCATGCGCCCATTCACGTCACCCCGCCCACCATTCAGGTGGTAGATACCGTTGGCGCAGGCGACACGTTTACCGCCAACATGATGGTGCGCCTTTTGCAATTGGGCGTGCAATCGCTAGACGCGGTGATATCGCTGAGCGATGCGCATTGGCGCGATGTAATGACCTACGCGGTCAAAGCCGCCGCCATCAATTGCACCCGCGCCGGCGCAAACCCGCCCACCTTGGCGGAAATGAGTGAATGAGTGATTGGGTGAATGATTGAATAGTTGATTGGTTGAATAGTTGAATGGTTGAGTAGTTGAGTAGTTGATTCATTTATCAACCAATCAACCAATCAACTAATCAACTAACCAACCAACCAATCAACCAACCATTCACTCATTTAAACAGATTATCATTGCCCAATGCAAGGAAAAATATGCTTAGTAACCGGCGCGACGAATGGCATTGGCAAGATCACGGCTTTGGCGCTGGCAAAGCAAGGGGCGGCGGTGGTGCTGGTGGGGCGCAACCGCGAGAAAACACAGGCCGCCCAAGAAGAAATTCGGCGTGAGTCGGGCAATGGCATGGTTGATTATTTGGTGGCCGATTTGTCGTCGTTGGCCGAGGTGCGCGGGGTGGCGCGGGCATTTTGCCGCAAATATTCGCAATTGCATGTGCTGGTCAACAATGCCGGTGCAATATTTAACCAGCACCAAACCAGCGCCGATGGTTTTGAGATGACGTTTGCACTCAATCACCTGAGTTATTTTTTGCTTACGCAAGAACTGCGGGGCGTATTGGCGGCGGGTGGCACGGCCAGCCAACAAGCGCGGGTGGTGAATGTCGCTTCGTTGGCGCACAGTGGCGGGCAAATAGATTTTGACGATTTGCAATCGAGTAAGAAGCGCTATCGTTCGTTTGGGGCGTATGCCCAATCAAAACTGGCGAATATTTTGTTTAGCAACGAATTGGCGCGTCGCTTTCAGGCCGACCAGTTGCCGGTTGCGTCTAACGCCTTGCATCCGGGGTTTGTCGCCACTGGTTTTGGGCAAGGCGGCGGCGCAGTGATGACCTTTGTGATGAAACTCATCCGCCCCTTTGCCATTACGCCCGAAAAAGGCGCTGAGACAAGCATTTACGTCGCCACATCGCCCGAAGTCGAGGGGGTGACCGGCCAGTATTTTAGCGATTGCAAAATCGCCAAACCTGCCAAGCAAGCCACCGACGCCGCCACCGCCCAGCGACTTTGGCAGATCAGTGAACAGCTTGTGAACAGTAGCCAGTAGTCAGTAGTCAGTAGTCAGTAGTCAGATTTCAGGACTTATACCAACCGCTTAATCAAGCACATAAATTGCCACGTCACCCCGAAGCGCAGCGAGGGGTCTTTGCGGAAAATTGGCACGATGATTAAGTTTACGCAAAGATTCCTCCTCGTTCCTCGTCGGAATGACGCACAAAATATATGCGATTAACGTCCGTCTTGAGCATGCGGTTGGTATTAGGACTTAGGACTCAACCCTCCCCACTTTGTCTTCTCCCTTCAATTCCCCCGTTGTCTTTTTGGTGTTCAATCGCCCGGCGCTGACGGCGCAGGTGTTCGAGCGTATTCGGCAGGCCCAGCCGCGCCAACTGCTGGTGGTGGCCGACGGCCCCCGTGCCAATCGGCCCGGCGAGGCCGAATTGTGCGCCCAAGTGCGGGGCATTGTCGAGCAGGTGGATTGGGATTGTGACGTGCGGCACAATTATGCCGATAGCAATATGGGCTGCAAACGCCGTATCGCGTCGGGGCTAGATTGGGCCTTCACTACGGTCGAAGAAGCCATCATCTTAGAGGACGATTGTTTGCCCGACCCGACTTTTTTTCGCTTTTGTAGCGAGATGCTCGACCGATATCGTCACGATGCGCGAGTGATGGGCGTGGGTGGGGCCAATTATCAACTTGGGCAGCGACGTGGGGCCAACCGCGCCGACAGCTATTATTTCTCGCGCTTTTGCCACATTTGGGGCTGGGCCTCGTGGCGGCGTTCGTGGCAATTGTATGATGTTGAGATGAAGTTGTGGCCCGAAGTGAAAAGGCTGGGCTGGCTCAACGACATCATCATGAATGACGAGATTGCGGCGCAATGGGGCCGCATGTTTGACCGTGTGCAATCGGGCGAATTGGACACGTGGGATTGCCAATGGGCCTTTGCCACATGGATTCACGCCAAACTCGGTATTGTGCCGAATGGCAACCTAATCAGCAATATCGGTTATGGGGCACAGGCCACCCACACCCACACCACTCACCGAGCGCGTTTGCCGCTCATGGCGAATGTGCCGACCACGCCCATGACTTTCCCCTTGCAGCACCCCGATTACGTCATCCGCGACAAAGCTGCCGACGACTTTACCGACCTTGTGCAAAAAGACACCCTCTCGCGTTGGGAGAGGGTGCGTTTGCGGCTGCGTAGAATCAAGCTGTAAGAACCAAGAGCCAAGAACCAAGAGCCAAGAACCAAGATAATATCTTTCATCTTGGTTCTTGGCTCTTGGCTCTTATATCTTCTTCAAGCTACAGCGGAATATTGCCGTGCTTGCGGGGTGGGTTGCTGTCACGCTTGTTGCGCAGCATTTCGAGCGCGTTGATCAGGCGCGGGCGGGTTTCGCGTGGCTCGATGATGTCATCCACGTAACCGCGTGCGGCGGCATAAAACGGATTCGAGACTTCTTCGCGGTAACGCGCCACCAATTCGGCTTTCTTGGCAACCGGGTCTTCGGCGGCGCTTAGCTCGCGGCGATACACCACATTCACCGCGCCGTCTGGCCCCATCACCGCTAATTCGGCGGTGGGCCACGCCAGCACCAAATCGCCACGAGTGGCGCGGGGCGACATCACACAATATGCGCCGCCGTAGGCTTTGCGGGTGATGACGCACAACTTGGGCACAGTGGCTTCGCAGTAAGCGTAAAGCAATTTTGCGCCAGCTCGAATAATGCCACCATGTTCTTGGCCCACGCCCGGCAAAAAGCCCGGCACGTCTTCAAACGTCACAATCGGGATGTTGAAGCTGTCGCAGAAGCGCACGAAGCGGGCGGCTTTTTCGCTGCTGTTGATATCGAGCACGCCAGCCAGCACTTGCGGCTGGTTGGCGACAATGCCGACGCTATGACCACCCAAACGCGCAAAGCCGATGACGATATTGGCGGCGAAATGCTCTTGCACTTCCATAAATTGCCCATCATCTACTACTTTGCGAATGACTTCGAGGATGTCGTATGGCTTATTTGGGTTGTCGGGCACAAGCGTATCGAGCGATTCATCCATGCGCAGCGGGTCATCTTTGCTCTTGACAAACGGTGGCTCTTCCATATTGTTGCTGGGCAAATAGCTCAGCAGCACGCGCAGCAAAAATAGACAATCGGCTTCGCTTTCGGCGGCAAAATGGGCCACGCCGCTGGTGGTGTTGTGAATCATCGCGCCACCCAATTGCTCGAAGGTCACATCTTCGTGGGTGACCGTTTTGACCACATCGGGGCCGGTCAAAAACATATAGCTGGTGTTTTTGACCATAAAAATGTAGTCGGTTATGGCGGGTGAATACACCGCGCCACCAGCGCACGGCCCCATAATGGCGCTCAGTTGCGGAATCACACCGCTCGCCATCACATTGCGCAAGAAAATGTCGGAATAACCGACCAGCGACACGATGCCTTCTTGAATACGCGCCCCGCCCGAATCACACAGGCCAATAATGGGTGCGCCATTTTTCATGGCCATTTCTTGCAGCTTCACAATTTTGGCGGCGTGGGCCTCGCCCAAGCTGCCGCCCAATACGGTGAAATCTTGCGAAAAGACATAAATTAGGCGACCGTCAACGGTCCCCCAACCGGTCACAACGCCATCTCCCAGTGCGCTGCCGGCATTTCGCCCGCTCACAAAGGCGTCGGTCTCACGAAATGTGCCTTTGTCGAGCAAGAGTTCGAGCCGTTCGCGGGCCGTAAGCCGACCCTTGGCATGTTGTTGGGCAATTTTGTCTGGTCCGCCGCCCAACGTTGATTGGGCGCGTAATTGGCGTAAATGCGCGAGTTTGTCGGTTGATGTATCGGTCATAGTTTCTTCCTAAGTCACAAAAAGTAACAAAAAATTGATCGGCGTAAATCGCCAAGCAGTATAAATAAATGTGAGACGCTAAAACTCATGTTATTTTACGACGATTCAACCAGCCTAAGCCGAATGTGATGATCAAAGCAGCGAGGCTGGTGATGGCGAGTGCGCCCAAGGTTTGAAAGGCCTCGCTAGAGCGGCTGAAGGCCAGCCGGTTGAGCCATTGGTGCGCCAAATAAAACGCCATGCCGCCCAAACTGGCTCGCCAAATCCATGCGCGTCGTCGCAAGGCCCCCCAAGTGCAGATTGCAAAATAGACAGCCCAAGGCACACTGGTCACCGCGACATACAGCGGCGGCAATTGGGTCGGTAGATCGGGCAATTGGACGGCTTGCTGCACCGATAAAATGGCACGTGCTGCGTTGGTGAGGGCAAACACGCCGAGCCAAAGCACAAAAAGTTTGCCACGCATGAGTATGAGTTAGCGGCTTGGTGCGGTGATCAAACCCTCGACCCATTCTGCCATGATCGGCGTCCATGCTGGGCCATACACGTGCGGCGGAATGGCGTAAATGAGGCCGGGGATGTGGTCTGAATTGCCGACAATGGGCGCATTGTCGCGGGTGGAGACCACCATGCCGTTTTGGTGCGATTCGTTTTCGTTGTTTATTTCGCGCAAAAATCGCCGCAAAAATCGCCGCACGTCTTCGTTTGGCGCGTTAACGAGGTTGACCGAGGTTGACTCGTCGGGGTTTTCGCTTTGTTGTGCCAAAATTGCATTTTGTTCGGCGGCTGAATGCCATACGTTGATGCGCACGCGCTGGTCTTGGGTTTGTGCTACCGACATTTTGCCATTTTCGATGATTAAGGGTAGGGTGAGGTTAAATTTTTTATCGAGTGGCTTGGATATCCAAGTGACGCTGCGCCCGATATCGAGAAAAGGTGAAATTTCGGGTGCGAGTAGCCCGCTATAAGCACCGGTTGCTAAAACGACGTGATCGGCCTGCACGGTATAGCCATTGCCCAGCACATTTAATCTGCCATCCACTTGCTCAATTTGTTGGATCTCGATGTTTTCGCGTAAGGTGATATTGTTGTGATTGAGCAAGGCACGGGCGAGTGTGTCAAGCGACATGACCAATGCGGGTTGGGTGTCAATGATGCGGATGGTGGTGGCGAAGGGCTGGGTGTCGCTAATGGCGATGCTGGCTTTCATGCGTCGCACACCCACTTGATGCGACATGGCGAGCTGGGCCAGCCTGTCCATGCCGTAGGTCGTGTCGCCATTGTTGTCGGGGCTGGGGTCGGCTAGCACCAATCCTGCCGTGAGGCGGGTTGCGCCTTTGGCAGCCGTTTGGGCATCGAACACAGCAACGCTGTGGCCCAAGTTGGCTAACCTGTGGGCGATCATCGCGCCCGTTAATCCAGCTCCGATAACGAGAATCATTTTTGGAAGGTGAGTAATGAGTAGTCAGTAGTCAGAAGTCAGTAGTCAGACAAGCCATAAGATTAAAATTTACATTGATTATCTGACTACTGACTACTGACTACTGACTACTGAGCGAAAGATAGTTCAAAACCTCTTGTGCGTGGCCGTCGGGTTTGACCGACTCCCAAATCTTTTCGATTTTGCCATCGGCGGCGATGATGTAGGTGCTGCGTTGCACCCCCCAATATTTGCGGCCATACAGACTTTTTTCGACCCACAAGCCGAGCGGCTCAATCAAGGCTTTTTCGGTGTCGGCGATGAGGGCGAAATTGATTTTATGCTTTTCGGCAAATTTTGCGTGCGATTTCAGATCGTCGGGGCTAACCCCGATCACTTGCACGCCGAGTGAGGTAAATTGCGACAAACTGTCGCGGAAGCCAGCGGCTTCGGTTGTTCACCCGGGGGTATCGTCTTTGGGATAAAAATATAAGACGGTGCGTTTCCCGATGAGTGTGCCGTTGCTCACTTCACCATTTGGGTGAGTGGGCAAATTGAAATTGGGCAAAGAGTCTCCAACATTAATCATGTTGGCGATTATAGAAGCAATTTTAAATTGACCTTGAGATTATGCTTTCCATAATTCATCGAGCCATGCCAACATGGTTTGGTTAGGTAAGGCTAAATTGTTTATTTGGCAATGCGCCTCGCCATTTTGGGCTGTCGTAAAAATCGCCAGTTTTTTGGCCGGATGCGGCAACTTGGCATAAATTTCGTGTGCGATTTTGAGCGTGATCGCTGGCTCGCCCTCGCCTGCCAAGCATAGCATCGGGCAGGTGATTTGGCTGATGTTGGCTTTGCCGTGCATTAAATAGTCATAGGCTTTGACAAAACGCCGCCCAATGTCCGCCGGATTGAGGCTGATTTTTAGCCCCATGCGCCATGCCACTTGCTTAAATACGCTTTGGCTGATCGGGTCGCTGCGATTAACCCCCTTTTGCTGAGCCAAGGCGGCACGAAAAACATCGGGCATGGCGGGGTTGGCGATGACGGCTTTGATGCGTTTGTCATGCTGGGCGGCTTTGCACACCACATGCCCGCCCCAGCTAAAACCATAAACGGCAACGCGCTCGGTGTCAATATCATCTCGTGCCAAAACCATATCCAACATCGCCGATACTGAATGCTGCATTCTGGCCTCAAAGTATGCGCCAGCCGATGGGTTGGTCCCTTGGCCGGGCAAGTCAATCGTCAGCACGTTATAGCCATACGCCAACGGGCTATTCCCGACCATAAAATAACAATCTTCGGCAAAGGTTTCGATGCCACCAACCACGATCAACAACGGGCGTTTTTGGGCAGTGTTGTCTGGCTTCCACAAATAGCCATGATAGCTGTGGCCGCGATGGGTCACTTGGATTGGCGCGATGGGAAACTCGAAATGGGGCAAGGCACGAGCAAAACAGGCTTGCATGTTGGCGATGCTTGACTGAAATTGCGCGTGGCTAGGCGGCATTAGAAACAAGGCAGCGCGATAGTAACTGCAAGCGCGTAAATAGTGGCTGCGCAAGGTGGCATTGGGGGCTGGCGTGTTGTTTTGGTTGGCTTGGGTCTCGAGGCGATGCGCTAACTCAAGCCAAGCCCGTTGCCATTCTGCCACCGTGTGGGCGTTCATGCCTTGGGCCGCAGCCATACACTCGCTGGCATCGCTGCCCTCGTATATCTCGCGCCCCATCACCCACATTAAATAATAATCGAGGTCGGCATGCTTGAAATAGACTTTGCGTTGGCTGCGCTGAGCAAAGGTAGCTTGTTCACTCATAAGAATCCCTTGGTTAGGCTGTTTAGCCAAAATAAATACCGGAATCGTCCTGTAAAGCGCCCTCCGATTTTCCGCCAATTCCGCGTCTCCGCGATCCAAATTCTGTAATCGTGGAGACGCGGAATTGGTAAAGAATCGGAGAATTATTTTTTCTGAATGGCCTTATACCAACCGCATGCTCAAGATGGACTTTAATTGCATATATTTTGCGCGTCATTCCGACGAGGAACGAGGAGGAATCTTTGCGGGAATTTAATCATCGTGCCGATTTTCCGCATAGACCCCTCGCTTCGCATCGGGGTGACGTGGCAATTTATGTAACTTGATTTATTCCAGTTTGATTAAGCTGTTGGCCTTATTTAACGTGGCAAATACGACGCGATGATTTGGGCCGCAGTCGCCACGCCATTTTCGGCGCGGATGTGTTGCGCCAAACTTTGGGCGCGGGCGGTGTATTTGGGCTGGCTGCTCAGGACTACAAATGCCTGTGTAAGCGCCTCAACCGAGATTTGCTTAAACGGCAACACGCTAGGGGCGACGCCAAGTTGCACGGCGCGTTGTGCCCAATAGGGTTGGTCGCCAAAAAATGGGCAGACCAGCATCGGGATACCGGCTTGGAAGGCAGCAGCGGTTGTGCCTGCGCCACCATGATGCACCGCTGCCGCAACTCGCTGAAAAAGCCAATCTTGCGGGCAGGTTTTGAGATAGAGCACGTGCGGCGCGGGTTGGCTAACCGCATCGGGCACGCGCTGCCCAAGAATGCCGCGCATCTTGGCCCTTTGCAAAGCTTCGATAACCATCGCGTGGGTTTTGTCGGCATTTGGCAAAGGCATACTACCAAAGCCAATGTAGATGGGCGGCGGCCCGTCGGCCAAAAATTGCGCCAATTCGGCGGGCGGGGCATAATCATCGTTGGGTGGCACAAACCAATAGCCACTGATGTATTGATCGTCGGCCCAATCGGCGGGTTTGGCTTGCACATGGCGGCTGAAGGCGTAAATTGTGGGGGGCGCGGGTGGGTCGCCGCGTTTTGCCAAGCCCAAGGTTTGCATTCGCCATGTGTTGGTGATGCCGCGATAGGGCGCGGTGGCGAGCTGGTTGAACAGGCGATAGCTGGCGAGGTTGAGACGTGGCCCCAACGAACGAGCGGTGAGAAGTGGGTTGGCGAATTCGCGGGTGGGGGTGTAGCACGGCTGCAAGGCCGTCAGAATGGCTGGCACGCCCAACTTTTCGGCCAAGTCTGTGCCCATCCAAATTTTGGGGTGATAAAGAATAAGGTCTGGGCGAACTTGGTCGCATACTTGCCAAATCTCGTCCATCATGCGGCGCATCATGGGCAGGATTTTGCGCACCATGCCCAACATCGCCAGTTTGTTTTTGCCAGCAATCACTTGTGCGCCCTCGGCTTGGTCAATCATGTCGAGCATGGGGGCGGCAAATGGGGCGCATGTAATGCCGTAACTGCGCACAAATTCGGCGTAACGCTCAGCCGTGGCGAGCGTTACCGCGTGGCCGGCTTGGCGCAAGTTGATTGCGAGTGCAAAATAGGGTTGCACATCGCCGCGTGTGCCGAGGGTGAGCAGCAGGATGCTGGACATTTATTTGGTTGGCAGGTCTTTGCGCGGGGGCAGGGTAAACAAAAATGCCACGCCTGAACCCAATAATGCGACAAAACTGATGCCAAAATATTCGATGCTGGGGTACCACGTGTTTAAAAAGCCTTCGATGCTGGCAACTTGCGGGTTTGCAGCGTCATAATAAACGGTGGTTGGGGTGTTAGCTTCGGGGCAGCGTCGCCCGCAGCCGACATGATGGGTGAAGGTTTGCGTTTTGCCAGTGTTGTCTTGAAATGTCACAACCGGGTAATTGCCGCCGGCGCGCCCACTCACTTGCTCGATGCGAGTAATTGTGCCGCTGGCAGTTTGAGCGCCAAGGATAAAGCTGTTGGTGGCGAGTACCGTTTGCGAGCCGAGATAGACGTTATAAAGCGCGTAGGCTGCCATCACCATCATGATGAGCATAGCAACACCGCGACGGGTTTTGTCTTGCTGGTTGGCGTCGTTGGTCGGCGCAATGGGCTTGTATTTGGGTTTAACAGGGGTTCGTAGGGGCATAGATAGGCAATTCTAATGGGTTAAGTGAGCACCAAACGGTAAAACAGGCTGAGGGCGACGCGGCAGATGAGTAAAAATAGAATGACTGTAATTGGGAATAACAGCCCGCTAATTTTGCCAAAAGTAAGGGCACGCACCAAACGATAAAACGGATTGGTGGCGATGACAAACATATCGAGAATTGCGTTGCTTTGATTTCCCACCAATAGTTGCAAAATAAAGCGTCCGATGGTGAGATACATCGCAATTGACAAAATCCAGTTGAGGGTTTCGACCAAAATAGTTATCAACATAGTAATTTGGAATTGAGTAATGAATGATGAATGATGAATGATGAATGATGAGGGTTGTTTATAGACAAAAAATTAAAAGTCTCAGTTATCCCCTCATCTCGCCTCTCCCCAAGTGAGAGGAATA
This sequence comes from Anaerolineae bacterium, assembly GCA_018500105.2. GTDB lineage: Bacteria > Chloroflexota > Anaerolineae > J036 > Brachytrichaceae > AQU-03. Next base: position 3,485 of record JAHBAL020000118.1, on the reverse strand, counting down.
ATCTTGCCCATGCTTACTTGTCCCTCTCCCTCAGGCAGAGGTTAGGTGAGAGAATATAGATAATTGATTGCTATTACTCATTACACATCATTCATCATTCATAACTCATAACTCATAATTAAAAATAGGCAGTAACATCGCATTTGACTGCGTCATTACTGCCTATTTTACTGCTAACCCGCAATAATTTGGCGGTCCGCCGAAGCGGCACACTCTCTGGCGTAACTTTGTCTATTGGATGACCATTGAGTGTGTGCGGGTGAGCATTGAGGAGTGGATAGTGAATAGTGATAGTAGATAGTTATTTTTACTATCCACTATCACTATTCACTATGCACTCATTTAGTGACCGTGAATCATCTCGCCACCCTCAGACATTTCGCCGACGGGGTTGCGGAGTTGATCAACCATCTCTTGGATGGCCTTGGGTGGTGGGGCGGTGAGCAGGGAAACAACTATCATCAAGGTGAAGTTGGCGATCATGCCGAACACGCCCGATGACAAGTGGCTGAGACCCATGATGTTGTTGGCAGGGTTGAGGTAGTTGTTGACCAAATACCACAAGGTCACGATGAGACCGCCGACCATGCCCGCCATTGCGCCTTGGAAGTTGGCGCGTCGCCAGAAGATGCCGAGCAACACAATCGGGAAGAGCGTCGAGGCCGCGAGTGAGAACGCCCACGCCACCATTTGTGCTACCAACGCCAATTGTGGCAAGGCTAACAATGCGGTGAGCGCAGCCGCCACCACAATCATCCCTTTACCGAGATTCATACGAGTGGTTGGTTTTGCTTTGGGATTAACCGTTTTGAAGTAGATATCGTGTGCGATGGAGGACGCGATCACGACCAGCAAACCATCGGCGGTGCTGAGCGCGGCGGCCAAGCCACCGGCAGCCACCAATGCGGCGATGGTGTAGGGCAAGCCCGCGATTTCGGGCGTGCTGAGCACGATCAGGTCGTTGTTGATGGTCAATTCGCTGAATTGCAGCTTGTTGTCGTTGTTGGCATCGGCAATGGTCATCAGGCCGATGGATGACATTTTGGTCACCCACGCCAGTGGCTTGCCGTCGGCGCCGATAGCAGTGGTGACTTCGCGGCCATTGGCGGCCTTTTCTTTGGTTAGGCTCAGCCCGACCACGTCTTTAAGAATGGTAAGCCGTGAGAGGGTAGCATAAGCAGGGGCGGTGACGTAGAGCAAGAAGATGAAGAAGAGCGACCAGAACACGCTGCGGCGGCTTTCCTTGATGCTCGGCACGGTGTAGAAGCGGATGAGAATGTGCGGCAACCCAGCGGTTCCGGCCATCAAGCAGAAAGTGAGGGCCAAGAAATCCCAAGGGGTGCTGCGCCAGTCGGTGATAGTGACCGGGGCTGGGGTTGCCATCGCCGTGCCAAAGAAACCGTTGGCTTGGCGGATGGCGGCAATCGCACCGGCATTGCTCAAGGGTTCATTGAAGGGTTCAACATACTTCTTGGCGACGTTTTGTTGTGCTTCGAGTTGGATGATTTGTTGCAATGCTTGCCCATAAGCCAATTGTGGGAGGGGGTTGCCGAGCAATTTGACTGACATGAAGATGGGCGGAATCAGATAGGCAACGATGAGGATGACGTATTGGGCGACTTGCGTCCAGGTCACGGCTTTCATGCCGCCCAAGAACGAGCAGAACAACACACCGCCCAAGCCCAAAATCACGCCCAAGCCATAATCGAGGCCCAACACACGTTGCATGACCAAGCCAACGCCCACCACTTGGGCGGTGACGTAGGTGAAGCTGACGATGATGGCCATGACAGCGGCGACCACGCGGGCCGAATTGCTGCCGAAACGTGCACCCACAAAGTCGGGGATGGTGTATTGACCGAATTTGCGGATATAAGGCGCAAACAACAAGGCCAATAGCACATAGCCGCCGGTCCAGCCCATGATATAGGCCATGCCGTCGTAGCCAATGCCCCACAATGTGCCTGCCATCGAGAGGAAGGAGGCGGCGCTCATCCAGTCTGCGCCGGTTGCCATGCCGTTAAACACGGCGGGAACCGAACGACCGGCCACATAATATTCGTCGAGGGCCTTGGTGCGGGTGGCGACACCAATGACGGCATACAACCCGAAGGTCAAGACCATATAAATGCCGGCGATTAAGCCTTGGCTTAGGCCAACGCTGATTTCGAGCAACAAAATAATGACTGTGAGGGCCAAAAAGCCCAAGGTGAACAAACCATAATAGCGGACGAGCTTGCTTTGGAAGATGCTTCCGCTGTCAGATGACATAGCTGCCATTTTTTCTTTCTCCTGTAATGATGAAGCCATGAGCCGTGAGCCTTAAGCTTGGGACATGACTAACGTTGTTTTTTGTAAAACGAAGCCTATAAAGCGAATGAGCTTTGTTGTTGCACATGGCTTATCGCTCACGGCTTATCGCTTGATTAGTTCTTGCGAATCTTGACTTTCTCTTCGGTCTTGGTCAGTTTCTGGGTGTCGGTGTCGGCGATGTGATACTCGTCATCCATTTTGTTCATGATCTTGGCATAGGCGTAGATGAGCAAAACGAAGCCGATGAGTGAGCCTTGGCTACCAAACCAATAGCCCAGTGGGAAGCCGAGGATGACGATGTTGTTGAGGGCGGGCGCAATCAGGGCTGCACCGTAGGAAATCAAGGCCCAGATCACCAACAAGATGACGATCAGGCGCAGGTTTCGCTGCCAATATTCTTGCACTTTAGATTTTGACATTGGATTTGACTCCTTCAGTAAATTTTTTTGCTAACGGATAAAAATAAATTGATAACTGTTTTTAAATAGGTTATTTGAAATAACAAGGGATAAAACTTAAAACAAATGTCTTGCCTGATTTCAGTAGATGTGCGAATTGGCGATGTGCGCTGGCTATGGTTGACTGCGCTAGCTGCGATGTGCAAGTGATCTACGAAATACACCTCCGTTTTTACTGTTTTACTAAATAAGTTTGCTTTGTTGACGCGCCTACGCCTAATGACGTAGGCCATATGAGATGTATCTTAGTTTGTAATTAAAAAGACAAGATAAACAAAAGGTAAAGTCTCTATCATATTTTGTAAAGAATTGTAAAAGCCGAGGGGATCATTAGGGCTGACGCAGTGTTTCGACCAGATCGAGCGTGGCCTGTGAGGGCGGGGCGGTCCATTTACTGACGAGGATGGTGACCAAAAAATTGACGGGGATGCCAAAAATGCCCGCGCCAACGTGCTGAATCCCCAAAATGCTGAAGTTGAGTGATGAAAAGTTGGCGGTCATATAGGCCAAGGTGACAAGCAAGCCACTCAACATCCCGGCAATTGCGCCGACGCCGTTGGCGCGTTTCCAGAAAATGCCCAGCACCAGCACCGGAAACAAGGTGGCCGCCGCCAATGAAAACGCCCATGCCACCAATTGCACAATGATGGCGAGCCGCCGCAAGGCCGTGAATGCCGCCAGCAAGGCTGCCAGCAAGACCGCCAATCGCCCTAG
>JAHBAL020000441.1 GCA_018500105.2 Anaerolineae bacterium | reverse complement strand
TTGCCTCGCGCACTCGGCAAAGCCACCGCCCACAACTTTTTCGGTCCGCTGCAAACCATCATTCCTTGGGCCAGCAATGCCTTCACCGAGCGTATCATCGCCCATGCCAAAGCCACCTTTGGCGACGATTTTTGGGGATTCTGGATGTTGGGCGGCATGTCGGGCGGTGGCATGGGCTTCATCGTCGCGCCTCACCAGCAGACCCGTGCCAAAGATGAGTTGCTACATATCATGCAAGAGACCAAACGCGAGATGCAACACGCTTTGCCGTTTGCGATGGAGCCGGTGGTCTACGATTTCGCCATCAACGAACACGGCACATTTGCCGATTTGCTGAGCGGGCCGGTGGGCGGCCCAGCGCCAGCGCTCATGCCCAGCCGCTATTACACACTTACAGTTCCGGCCTTGGTCAAGCGCGAGCGGGCCGAATTAAGCAATACCCGCCGCAGCGAATTGGCCCAATTTGCCCACGCCTGCCAAAACGACCCGGCATTTGCGGGGGTGATTGAAGCCGTGTTCGACCGGCTTTTGCCGCGCCCCAACCACAACACCGGCCCAAGCGCCAACGCGCCCAGCCTCAACCAGCTTTTGCAAAATTATGGCTTTGATCGGGTGCAGCACGAGCACATCCGTGACGATTTGCGGGCCGGGCGCATTGGGTTGGCGCAAAACCGCTTGCCCGCCAGCAGCACCATCGAAGATGTGCGCCCCGGCGATGTCACCGACGCCACACGGGGTCTCGATTCGGCGCTGGCCAAGCTTGGGCGCAAGGCCATTCAAAATGGCGAGGTGGCGGTGGTAACCCTAGCCGCAGGGGCCGGTAGCCGCTGGACGCAAGGCGCGGGGGTGGTTAAGGCGTTGCATCCGTTTTGTAAATTGGGCGGGCGGCATCGTTCGTTTATCGAGGTGCATTTAGCCAAAACCCAGCGGGTGATGCAGCAATTCGATGCCAGCATCCCGCACATTTTCACCACCAGCTACGCCACGCATGAGCCAATTCAAGCCGCGCTGCAAACGCTGCGGACGGACAATTCGCCACTTCGCCAACATGTGTATCTCTCGCCCGGTCGCTCGGTAGGGCTGCGCGTGATTCCAATGGCGCGAGACCTGCATTTTGCCTACGAAGAAATGCCGCAACAATTGCTCGACGAACAGGCACAAAAAATGCGGGCCAGTGTTCACGCCGCGCTTATCAATTGGGCACGTAGCAACGGCGAAGGCAACGATTACACCGACAATGTGCCGTCACAATGTCTGCATCCGGTCGGGCATTGGCCCGAAGTGCCCAATTTGTTGCGCAATGGCGTGTTGCAGCAATTGCTCACCGCGCACCCAAATTTGCAATATTTGATGCTGCACAATGTGGACACGGTTGGCGCAACTGTGGATGCGGGGCTATTGGGCTGGCACATTGCCAATCGCAAAACGTTATCGTTTGAGGTGATCGAACGGCTGATCGAAGATCGCGGCGGCGGGCTGGCACGGGTGGATGGGCAGTTGCGCATCGTTGAATCGTTGGCGATGCCACGTGAGGAAGATGAGTTTAAGCTGTCGTATTACAACTCGATGACGACATGGATCAGCATTGATGGCCTGTTACGAGCGTTTGGGCTGACTCGCGCCGAGTTGGGCAATCATGCTCGCGTGGATGAGGCAGTGCGGGTGCTGGCGCAGCGAATGCCCACTTATATTACACTCAAAGACGTCAAAAAGCGCTGGGGCAACGGGCAAGAAGACATTTTGCCAGTGACGCAATGGGAAAAGCTGTGGAGCGACATGAGCGCTCTGCCCGACCTCGACTGCGGCTTTATCGCCGTGCCGCGTGTGCGCGGGCAACAACTTAAGGACCAAGCCCAACTCGACGGCTGGCTCCGCGACGGCAGCGCCGATTATGTCCTTCAATTGATGAGTGGATAGTCATAGTGGATAGTGATAGCTTGCTTATACGATCACTATCTACTATCACTATCCACTATCCACTCTTATAATGGGCCTATGTCAACCCAAGTTCATATAGACGTGTGGTCAGATTTTGTCTGACCTTGGTGTTTTCTCGTGGCCTCCAGTTTGGAGAAGCTCGAAATATCACATGGTGTTACCGTGCAGTGGCGCTCGTATGAGTTGCGCCCGGTAGGTGCGCCGCCCATCTCGCCCGAATATCGCAAGCGCATTGAATCAGGTCGCCCGCAACTATATGCCACCGCCAAAGAACGTTATGGCCTGACGCTCAACCCCGGCCCGTTTGGCATTAACAGCCGCCCAGCGTTGGTGGGCGCAAAATATGCCGAGCATATGGGCAAAGGCAAGGCCTATCATGCCGCCATTTTGAGCGCCTATTGGACCCAAGCTGAAAAGATTGACGATTTGGAGGTGCTGGCAAAACATGCGGTCGAGATCGGGCTTGATCGCGCCGAATTTTTGGCCGCACTCGATAATCCAGCCTACGACGCCGCCGTGAGCGATGATGTGCAAACCGCCGCCGAATATGGCTTGCAAGGCGTGCCCGCACTCATTTTTAACGAGAAATATTATGTGTCAGGAGCGCAGCCGCTTGAGGTGTTGGCGAATGTGGTGCAGCGTGTCATCGAAATGGGCTAACTGATTTTATGCGAATTGCATTTATCGCTGGCGAATACCCGCCCATGCAAGGTGGGTTGGGAGATTTCACCCGCGAATTGGCGCAGGCCATCGCCGCCGCCGGGCACGAGAGCCACATTCTCACCCTGCCCGCCCCACCCGCCCCCGCAGATGAAACGGTGAACGGGGTGCACATACACCGCACTATGCCAGCGTGGGGCTGGCAAACTCGCCGCCACGTCGAGGCGTTCATTCGCCAGTGGCGGCCCGATGTTATCAATTTGCAATATCAGGCCGCCGCCTACCAAATGCACGGCGCAATTAACCTGCTGCCCGCTCAGCTCGCCAAACATACCCGAACCGTCGTCACTTTTCACGATCTACGTGTGCCGTATCTTTTTCCAAAGGCCGGGCCGCTGCGTTGGCAGGCGGTTTTGCATATGGCACGGTCTGCGCATCATGTCATCGTGACTAACGCCGAAGACGAAGCCACGTTGCACAAGGCCGGTTTGCGGCACGTCTCGGTTGTGCCGATCGGCAGCAATATTGCCCCCGCCACCCTGCCCCATTTTGAGCCAAACGCATGGAGAACGGCGCAGCACATTGACCCGCAGCAAACGTTGATCGGCTATTTTGGCTTTATGAATGAGAGTAAAGGCGGCGAAACGCTCATTCGGGCGCTGGCAGAATTGAGCGACTTGAACGTCGGTCTTATCCTCATTGGCGGGCAACATGGGGCAAGTGATCCCACCAATATTGCCTATGCGACATTTTTGGCGGAATTGGCACACACGCTCAAGATAGATGATCGTATTTACCGCACAGGGTTTATAGATGACGCAGGCGTAAGCACGGCCTTACGCGCTTGTGCGTGCTTGGCGCTGCCTTATCGAGATGGCGTGTCGTTTCGGCGCGGCACGCTCATGGCGGCGTTGGCGCACGGCTGCGCCATCGTCAGCACCCAGCCGCGGGTGGCGTTGCCAGAGGTGATTGACCAGCAAAATATGCTGCTGGTTCCGCCCGACAACCCAGTGGCATTGGCGGCTGCCATTCGCCGTGTGTTGAGCGACCTGGCCCTGCGTCACACATTACAAAGCGGCAGCCTCGCCCTCAGTCAGCATTTTCAATGGGACAATATTGCGCAAAAGACGTTGCCCTGTTTTCGAGTTTAAATCTGCAACGACAGGCTCAATCGCGCAGCAAAATATTAAAACCAAATTGTGAAAAATGATGATCATGGGTAAATGCCTCAGAAATGCCCCACAAACGCATTAAAGCAAACGACGTGCAATCAGTAAATGAAAATAGCTTGTCGTGATATTGCTTGTAAATACGCCATGCACTTTGCTCAAGTTCATCATCAATTCGCACCAATGTTGCCAATTTGGAAGACAACAATCGTTCGCCAAAATCAATTGCAGCCAAGCGGTTTACGGCTGTTCCCAAAAGTGTTACTGTTTCATCAAAAACAAAATTCGAGGTCACGTAATGACACGACCCACTCAGCAAGCGCTGATTTAATGACAAAGCAGCAGCGTGTCGCGCATCACGTTTATAAAACAACGCCACCCATGCGCTAGTATCAACAAAAATCTGCTTCATATTGGGACATTACCATACAATATCTCGTCTACATGGGCAGACAGATTCACATTCGCCTCACCGTCATGTCCTTCAATCGTGAAAAGCGGGTCTTCGGCAATATGCGCGGGTAACGTCATTGGGAGCAAGCGATCAATCCACTCATAAACCAACGCTTGCACAGATTTCCCTCTCAATGCGGCTACACGCTCCAAACGAGCATAATCGCCTTCTGGCAAAGGAATCGTTAAAATTGTCATCCTGTCACTCAACCCTCCAGTGTCAATTATAGTTTGGATTTATCGCACCAAAGACGCTGGCGAGTGATGTTGCAGTCAGCTAAAATCAGGAGCCAATGCGTTTATTATTTTCAGCAAAAGTTGGCGCCCTTAGCGCGGCGTGCGTGCTGGCGCTTGGCATGTGGTATGCCAATCTGACGCCAATTCACGCGCAAACGCCGGCCCCGCCGACATCACCGGCAGCCACTGCCGCACCTGCACCAGCCGCTACCAAACCTGCCGCACCCATTGCCCCAACTGTCACCCCCACCCGTCGCGCCAATGAGTTGGCGCGTATCACCTCGCCAGTGCGCGAACAAGCCCTGCGCGGCAATATCAATATCGTCGGCTCGGCTACCTCGCCGCGTTTTTCAAAATACGAGGTGGCCTATGCCACCGAAACCCCCGGCACGCCGGGCAATTGGGTCATCATCGGCGGCGGCATTCAGCAGGTGGATGGCGGGGTGCTAGCGGTATGGAACACCCGCGCCATTTCGGACAGTGGCTACGCCCTGCGGCTACAAGTGTTTAATATAGATAACACCATCAGCGAATCGGTGGTGCGCAATATCGGCATCTCAAATACGGTTGGCATTGCGGCGCCGAGTGTGCCATTGCCCGCCGCGCCCGCTGTCGCACCTGCGCCCACGCCCACCCCAGCGGCGGCTGGTCTCAATTTGTCAGTCATCCCCAAGGGGTTTATACAAGGCGTTTGGTATACACTGTATGCGTTGGGCGGTTTTGCAGCGTATCTTGTATTAAAAAAATTACTGGGCTTTTTGATCGGCTTGATCTTCCGCCGCCCGATTGATTATGGAAAATAACCTTGATGATAAATCGGCTTGGCGCGTGATTGTGGGACTGGGCAACCCCGGCAAACAATATGCGGGCAATCGCCACAATGTCGGCTTTCATGTGGTAGATCATTTGGCCGAAAAATATGGGCTGAAATTTAATAAAATGCTCAATCGCGGCATCGCTGCCATCGGCGAAATTGAGGGGCGGCGGGTGGTGCTACTCAAACCGCAAACATTTATGAATGAGAGCGGAGTGTGCGTGGCCCCAACGTTCAAATTTTACAAAGCCAATCCTAGTCATTTGCTGGTCATTTATGACGAACTCGACATTCCGTTTGCGCAACTGCGGCTACGCAAATCGGGCAGCGCGGGTGGGCACAATGGCATGCGGTCAATCATCACCAAAATCGCCACCCAAGATTTTCCGCGCCTGCGCGTTGGCATTGGTCGCCCGCCGGGCCGCAAAGACGCTGCTGCGCATGTGCTCGAAGATTTCACCCGCGACGAAGCCGCCGCCATGCGCGATGTGCATGACCGCGCCGTCGAGGGCATTGTGTTGTGGCTGAATGAAGGCATTGATAAAGTGATGAACAAGGTAAATGGGAGTGGATAATTTCCCTCAACTTTTACCTTAGGACTTACGCGCATTAAAAACATTTCACCACAAAGAACACAAAGATCGCAAAGAAAAGAAAGGTTTATCAATATAAATCTTCGAGTTCTTTGTGCGCTTTGCGGTGAAAATAAAACTTTCGCGTAAGTCCTAACCTTTCTTGGTTTACAATTGCATATATACTTTTGTATTCACAGTCTGTTGTGTAGCCTAAGGAATAACCATGAAAACAGCGATTGCAAAAATATTTACCAGCGGCAACAGCCAAGCCATTCGCTTACCCAAGGAATTTCGGTTCAACGTAAACGAAGTGTATATCGTCAAATCTGGGGATAGCCTCATTCTCACCCCCCACATGCAAACATGGCATGGTTTCATTGAGGCCCTCGGTAGCGGTTTTAGTGATGACTTTTCTGTTCAATCTAACTTGCCGACGACGCACCACGAGAGGAATTTAAGTGATCCGTTATATGCTTGATACCAATGCCTGTATCCAAATTATTAACGGAAACTTAGCGATGCGGGCACGGTTATTCCAGCTTACCCCTGCCGAAGTCTGCATTTCGCAAATTGTGCAATATGAATTGGCATTTGGGGTATGCCATTCAGCTCAACCCGAAAAAAAACCAAGCTAAATTGGCGGCCTTTTTAAAATACATCCAAGTGCTCGATTTCAGCACCGAACATGCCAATGAAGCAGCGCAGATTCGCTGTGACTTAACAAAAAAAGGAACCCCGATTGGGCCATATGACACACTCATCGCCGCCCATGCGCGCGGGCTTGATGTGATACTGGTTACGCACAACACCCGTGAGTTTGGGCGGGTGGTCGGGCTAAAAATAGAAGATTGGCAAGAAAACTAAATCCACTTTGCTCAATTAACGATCAAAATCGAATTTTTTGCCGTTTGCTTCCAAACTTTCACCGCGTCGAGGGCATCGGGTGTGCCGATTTCAAGCAAGGCCAGCACGATATCAAATTGCATCCATTCGTCGTGGGTGGCGTAAAGCGATTCAACCAAGGCCGGCACGGCAGCGACGGCGCGTAAATGCCCAAGGGCTTGGGCCGCCATCATGCGGATAAACCAATGCTCGTTGTCGCGCAAGGCTTCGATCAAGGCATCTACCGCGCCCAGCGCCGACAAGGCCGCAATTGCACCACGCCGTGCGGTCAAATCGGGGCGGCGCAGGTCGGCCAACGCGACTTGCAAGTTAAGATCATCGTCACACATTGCGAGTAAAATTAAGCTATGGCAGGCACACTCACCGCGCCCTCCCCCAACGTTACCACATCCACCAATGACGCCGCGATTGATTGGCGCACCCGTTGGCATGTGAACGACCTCGCTGGCTTTGCCGCCGATGGCAAAAAGCGTGAAATTATTGACGGAGAATTATTCGTGCAAGGCGTCCCGCATATTCAACACCAAAACGTTTGTTTAAATATTGCAACATTTTTAAAAGCAAATGCTAAAACAGGCAAAACATTCATCAATCCCGGCATCGTGTTCGATGGCGAAAATAGCATAATCCCAGATGTCATCTGGGTGAGCCACGAGCGATATGAGGCCATTATTGATGCCGAAAGTGGGCATTTGACGGCTGCGCCAGAGCTGGTAGTCGAAGTATTATCGTATGGCCTCGAGCACGAACGCCGCGACCGCGAGGTGAAACGCAAGCTGTATGAAATGCGCGGTGTGCGTGAATATTGGATCGTGGATTGGCGGCTGAAACAGGTGGAGGTGTATGCGCGCCAAAATGGTCGGCTACGGCTAAGTGGCACTTATACCCAAGACGATGCCGTGACATCGCAACTGCTGAGTGAGTTTTCTTGTAAAGTCAACGATATTCTTTAAAAGGCTGGAGGTGAGGGGTGGCCGTTAGCAAAAAGCAACTCGTCTCCAATCCCTAATCCTTAATTCTTAATTCTTCAAACAAAAACATCATGATCGAACAACCTATTAAATTTGGCACCGACGGCTGGCGTGGACGCATCGCCGACGACTATACCTTTGCAAATGTGCGCCGCTGCGCCCAAGGCTATGCGCAATGGGCGCTGCAAACCTATGGCGCGGGCAAATCCATCGTCATTGGACACGACAAGCGCTTTCAATCGGAAGATTTTGCCGCCACTGCCGCCGAAGTGCTGGCTGGGAATGGCCTCAAAGTATTCTTGACCAACGGCGCCACCCCAACGCCCGTCATCGCATTTGCGGTTCCGGCTACCCAGTCGGTCGGAGCCATCAACATCACCGCCAGCCACAACCCGCCCCAAGACAACGGCTTTAAGGTGCGCAACCACACCGGCGGCGCAATTGACCCCGAAGGCTTGGTCATCATCGAAAGCGGCATTCCCACCAGCGACGGCGTTAAGTCAATGGATTATGACAAAGCCGTCAACGCGGGCCTCATCCAAAAATTCGACGCCAGCCTCGATTACATCAAAAACTTGGGCAAGTTGATTGATGTGCAACCGATCAAAGATGCTGGGCTGAATATTGTGATGGACGCGATGTGGGGCAACGGCGCGGGCTGGCTGACTGGACTGCTCGGCGGCGGCAAGACCACCATCCACGAAATCCATAATGTGCGCAATCCATCCTTCCCCGAAATGAAACGCCCAGAGCCGATTCCGCCCAATGTGGATGTCGGGCTGGCGACTGGCGTGCGTATGGGCGCAGATTGTGTGTGCATTACCGATGGCGACGCCGACCGTTGTGGTTTTGGCGATGAACACGGCAGATTTGTCAACCAATTGCAGGTTTATGGCTTGCTGGCATTGTATTTGCTCGAAACGCGCGGGCAGCGCGGGGCGATTGTCAAGACGCTGAGCACCACCACCATGCTCGACAAACTGGGCGCGTTGTACGGTGTGCCGGTGCATGAAACTGGCGTGGGCTTCAAATATGTGGCCCCCAAGATGACCGAAACCGATGCCATCATCGGTGGCGAGGAAAGCGGCGGCTTTGCATTCCGAGGCAATGTGCCCGAACGCGACGGCATTTTGGCAAATCTGTATTTGCTCGACTTCATGGTCAAGACCGGCCTCAAGCCATCGGGGTTGGTGGATATGCTGTTTAGCAAAGTCGGAGCGCACTACTATGACCGAATTGACACGCGCTGCACCCCCGAACAACGCGAACAAGTGAAGGCGCGTTTGCGCTCGGCCCAGCCCAGCACCATTGGCGGGCTGAAGGTGACCAGCAAAAACATGACCGACGGCTTCAAATTCAACATGGAAGACGGCGGCTGGCTCTTGGTGCGCATGAGCGGAACCGAGCCGATCATTCGCGTGTATTGCGAAACCACGCACGGAAACTTGGTGCAGCCCATCTTGGCCGACGGCGTAAAGATTGCGGGGCTTTAAGAAGTGGATAGAGGATAGTGATAGTGGATAGTTTTGCTATCCACTATCACTATCCTCTATCACTATCTGCTCACCTTGCCAGTGAACGCTCTGCGCACGCCGGTTGATGCCCAGCAAACGACGCAATGCGCGTCGAAAATCATCCATATCGCCCGTTGCGTAATAGGTGGTGTAGCCTTTTGCGCGGGCTTGATGTCCATCTGCCAACGCAGCCGCCACCCGCGCCACTTGCCGCGCCACCGCAGGCGCGGGGTCAATGATGCGCACGGCTCGCTCAGCGCAAATTTTTTGCAACAGCGGCGTGATAAATGGGTAGTGGGTGCAGCCAAGCACCAGCGCATCTGCGCCTTGGGCCAAAATTGGCTCGACCCAGCCGCGTAGCATGGCCTCAGTTTTAGGCGTGTCTAGCTCGCCTGCCTCGATTTGCTGCACCAAACCAGCGCAAACCTGCGTCAGCACACGCACATTTTGCGTATCGGCAAAGCGCGATACCACCGAGGCAAATAATTCGCCCTGAAACGTGACTTGGGTCGCCAATACCCCGATGGTTTTCGATTGGGTGATCTCGGCGGCGGGTTTGACGGCTGGCTCCATGCCAACAAAAGGCACGTCGGGGAACCGCTCGCGCAAGTATTTGAGCGCCGCTGCCGAAGCCGTATTGCACGCAATGACAATCACCTTTGCGCCTTTTGCGAGTAAAAAGCGGGTAATTGCCTCCGAAAATTCGCAAATCTGCGCCATTGAGCGCGGGCCATACGGCACATGCGCTGTATCACCAAAATAAATTAGACGTGCCGAGGGCATCTGGGCGCGAATTTCGCGCAGCACCGATAGCCCACCAACGCCCGAATCGAAAATGCCAATCATGTTAAGTGCTAAGTGCTAAGTGCTAAGTGCTAAGTGCTAGGCGAATCAATCACTTAGCACTTAGCACTTGCAACTTAGCACTCAATATAACAAATATGCCGCCCGCTGCTGGGCGAAGTTGTGGGCGACGGTGGCCCAATCGGCCATGATGTCGGTGACGGGGACGCCAGAAAGCAAGGCGTTGCGCACCTCGGCCCCGCCCGCCAGCAAGTCGAAATGGGGATGTCGGATCGGTAGTTCGTGACCTTCCCACGAAGATGGTAAAAAGGCAAACTGGTCGGGATGCAGTTTCATACACGTCGCCAACATGTGCAGCCCGACAGCGACGGCATTTAGGCGTGAGCGGTCGGTGACATGCACTTGCACGCCGCCGCAGGTAACGCCCAAATGTTTGCTGTAGGTGGGTGCGAAAAAAGTCGGGCGAAAACGCACGCCCGGCAAATCGAGCCGATTGAGCGCATCGGCCCACGCCCGCGCATTGACCCAAGGCGCACCCAGCCATTCAAAGGGATGGGTCGTGCCGCGCCCCTCGCTCATATTTGTGCCCTCAAACAAACACGTGCCCGGGTAAACAGTGGCGCAATCGAGGCTGGGCAAATTGGGTGACGGCGTCACCCAAGGCAACGCGGTTTGGTCAAACCACATCTCGCGCCGCCAGTTTTGCATCGGTAACACGCTCAATTGGCAGCCGATGCCGAACTCGACATTGATAAACCGCGCAAATTCAGCGTTGGTCAGGCCATGCCGAATGGGCAAAGCGTAGCGCCCAACAAACGACGAAAATGCCGGATTGAGCAGATTGCCCTCCATTTGTGCGCCATTGATCGGGTTGGGGCGGTCAAGCACCAGCACCTCGACGCCATGCTTGGCTGCCGACTCCATCACATAGCTGAGGGTGTAAAGGTAGGTGTAATAGCGGCAGCCAACGTCTTGAATATCGTAAATGAGCAAATCAATATCGCCCAATATGGCCGCGCTCGGCCCTTTGTGATTTCCATACAGGCTGTAAACCGGCAAGCCGGTCGCCTCATCAATCACAGTATCCACACTCAGGCCGTCTTGCACATCGCCGCGTGCGCCATGTTCGGGGCCAAATAGGGCACTCACGGTCACATCAGGCAGGGCGCAAATGGCATCAACCATCGAGGTGAGATCGCGGGTGATGCCGGTGGGGTTGGTGATGATGCCGATGCGTCGCCCGCGCAGGCGGGCGGGGTCGGCGAGCAGGCGGTCGAGGCCGGTGAGGGTTTGCATAAGTTATGACGATTTTAGGTGAGCTTGTAACAAATCTAGGCGCTGATTCAATCACCCATTCGGTTCGACGCATCATAACACCATTGGCTTATTTCAAAAAACTGTCTAATATGCAAGATCGCATCTTTACACAAATTTATCAAGATTGAATCAAAATTTACCGTATCGTTATATGCTGTTAACTATTTTCTAATAATCTTTAGGGCTATAGACCAAGCAAATGGTGCGGAGACAACGCGCCCAATTCGTTTGAATTATCATTAAGGACAAACGAAATCATGACGCAATCATACAATCATATACGCACTCATTTTGAAATTAAGGAAACCAAATATGTCTGACCAATCAACTCCAACTGCCGATCACAACACGCTTTATCACCCGTCTGCCGATGTCGTGGCTCGCGCCCGTGTGCAAAATTGGGATGCACTCAAGGCCGAGGCCGATGCTGACCCATTGGTTTTTTGGGCGGCCCGCGCCAACGAATTGGGCTGGTATCAAAAATGGGACACCGTGCTGGACGACAGCAACAAGCCATTCTTTAAGTGGTTTGTGGGCGGCAAAACCAACATCGTTCACAATGCCATTGACCGCCACCAAAGCACACACCGCAAAAACAAGATCGCCTATATTTGGGAGGGCGAAGACGGCAGCCAGCGTTTTGTGAGCTATGCCGAGTTGAATACCGAGGTGAGTAAATTTGCCAATGTGCTCAAGTCACAGGGCGTGAAGAAGGGTGACCGCGTGACCATTTACATGGGGCGTGTGGTCGAGTTGCCCATCGCCATGTTGGCGTGTGTCAAAATTGGTGCTATTCACTCGGTGGTGTATGGCGGGTTTTCGACCGAGGCACTCAAAGGCCGCATCCTCGATTCGCAAAGCACAGTGCTGATCACCTGCGACGGCGCTAATGTGAGCGGCAAACGCATCGAACTGAAGGCCATTTGTGATGGCGCGATTGACGCCGAATCGCCAATTAAGACCATGATTGTGTATAAGCGCACGGGGCATGATGTGCCAATGGTCGAAGGCCGCGATTTTTGGTGGCATGAGTTGATGAAGAACGCCAGCCCGAAATGCGAAACCGAGGTGATGGACGCCGAAGATCCGATGTTCATTTTGTATACCTCGGGCAGCACTGGCAAGCCCAAGGCGTTGCTGCACACGCACGGCGGCTACAGCGTCTATACCTATACCACCTTCCGCTATGTGTTCGATATTCAAGACGAGGACCGCTATTGGTGTGCCGCCGATCCGGGCTGGATCACCGGCCACAGCTATATTGTGTATGCGCCGCTGATGAATGGCGCGACCAGCATTATGTATGAAGGTGGCCCCAGCTACCCAGCCCCCGACCGCTGGTGGAACATTGTCGCCAAGTATGGCGTGACCATTTTGTATACTGCACCAACCGCCATTCGCGGCCTGATGCGCTTTGGCGCAGATTGGCCCGCCAAGCATGATATGTCGAGCCTGCGTTTGCTCGGCTCGGTGGGCGAACCCATCAACCCCGAAGCATGGCGCTGGTTCTATGAAAACATCGGCGGCTCGCGCTGCCCCATTATGGACACGTGGTGGCAGACCGAAACCGGCGGCTTTATGATTACACCCACGCCGGTCGTTCCGCTCAAGCCCGGCAGCGGCACACGCCCGTTCTTTACGCTCAAGGCCGAAATTGTGGACGAGAATGGCGAGGCTGTTGCACCCGAAACCGAAGGGTATCTCACCATTCTTGGGCCTTGGCCCGGCATGGCCCGCACCATTTATGGGGATTCGACTCGTTATGCCCAAACCTACTGGTCACGCTTCCCCGGCCGCTATTTCACCGGCGACAGCGCCCGTATGGACAAGGATGGCTATTACTGGATCATCGGGCGCGTAGACGATGTGCTGAAAGTCTCTGGCTATCGCTTCGGCACTGCCGAAATTGAAAGCGCCCTGGTCGCCCACCCTGCGGTTGCCGAAGCTGCGGTGATTGGGTTGCCACACGAGGTGCGTGGCAACGCCATTTATGGCTATGTGCTGCTGCGCCAAGGGCACAGCGATTCACCTGAACTGCGTGAAGAATTGCGTGTGCATGTTGCCAAGTTGGTTGGCCCCATCGCCAAGCCCGAAAAAGTGACGATTGTCGATCGTTTGCCCAAGACCCGCTCTGGCAAGATTATGCGCCGATTATTGAAGGCACGAGAGCAGGGATTGCCGGAAGGGGATATCAGCACGCTAGAAGAGTAAATTTTTTAATGATAAAAACTTTTTGTTGACGTCGGCTTTGACTTCGATTTCATACGCTAAACAAGTTACTTATTCGTCGACGTCGACGTCGACGTCGACGAAAAGTTGCGCCAGCCTAAAATGAACCCAAACAGTGATATTCACCTCGCTCATGAAAAGCTTGATGTCTATCAAAATGCACTGCAATTCTACGCACTCGCCAGCAATATTCTTGATGCCTTGCCACAAGGCAAACAAAACGCTATCATTGTCGATCAACTCAGCCGCGCTGCGCTATCGATCATGTTAAACATTGCAGAAGGGACCGGAAAACCAAATGGCAGCGACGACGCAAAGCGCTTCTATAACATCGCACGTGGCTCGGCAATGGAATGTGGCGCTTGTCTCGACGCATTATTTATTCGCAAAAAGACCAACGAAACCCTATTTATTGATGGCAAGCGCCTCCTCATCCGCATCGTCAGCATGTTGAGCAAGATGTAGGATGGCGTTCTAGCCCACCAAAGTGCGAATGAGGCCAGCCCAACGCCCGCGCTCATAACGCTGCAACTGCGCCCGTGCAACGGCCAAATCGTCCTCAAGCTGCATGGCCTTGGCCTTGGCAGCATGAATTTCAGCCAATGCCTCACGCATTTGCCGATTTTGATCGAGCAGCCGCGCATGGGCTTGCGCATAATCATAAACCACCCGCGAAAATGGCTCGCGCCCACGCCGAAAACGCACCGCCCAAGGCGTAATAAACGACGCATCGAACGTTAGATCGTGATAGAACCCGTGCAGCGCAAATTGCTCGGCCCAATATTCGGGCGGCTGCACATTAAAATGCGTCGGCTCCTTGTGATCATTGGGGGTGGACGAAAACAAAATATCATCGGTATGCGCACACAAATTCGCCAGCGCCCGCTCACTCTCGGTTTTGGGAATGTGCTCTAGCACCTCAATGGTCACAATAAGGTCATATTTTTGCCCAAACGGTTCGGCAATTGACCCCACGCGGCAAAATTCGCGCACATTAGGGTGCACTTGCCGAATGGCATACTCAGACACATCTACGCCCCACGCCGCCACACCATTCTCGCGCAATTTCTCGACCAGCAAACCCATCGCACAGCCAGCATCCAGCACCGTGCTGGGGTTAATGCGTTGCTTAATGCGCTCGGCAAACCCCGCCATCAGCGTCAGCCAATCATGATGCCGCCCATAGGGAATAGGGCCACAGCCAGTGGCATAATAATCGGCATCGAAAGAAACAGCGGCTTGAGGCGTTGACGGATTAGACATAACGGGTCAAATTATATGGCAGTTGCCGACGCGAACACCATCGCTTGGGAATCGCACGAGGTACTAACCCGCCAACAAAATTTAAGGTCAGCAAGCCGCCGATGACAGGCCAATTTCTATTAATGATCTAATATATCTCTGTAAGAATAAGACCAAGCAAATAAGAATACATTGCAAAATCAAGCGTATTCAGCGATAAAAATAAAAAGCATAAACAATAACAAAATTAAAACAAACGGAGGAATTACAGAATGTTTTTTGGGTTTGATCCACTTTACTTTATTTTGGCTTTGCCGGGATTGGCCTTGGCGTTGTGGGCGCAATGGAAAGTGAAAAGCACATTTAACCAATATGCCCAGGTGCCGACCATGCGCCGACTAAACGGCATGGACGCGGCGCAAGTGTTGATGCGCAATAACAACATCAATATTGATGTCAAACGCATCGGCGGCGAGCTAACCGACCACTATGACCCGCGTGACAAAAGCATGTCCCTGTCAGACAGCTCGGTGCAAGATTCGATCGCCTCGGTGGCGGTGGTGGCACATGAACTGGGTCACGCCATGCAAGATAAGCTGAACTATGCGCCGCTTAAACTGCGCGGCGCGATTGTGCCCGCTGTGCAAGTGGGGGGCTGGGTTGGCCCGATTATGATCATGATCGGCATGTGGTTCAATTCGGCTGGGTTGGCATGGGTTGGATTGTTGGCCTTCGGGCTTACCGCCTTATTCGCCATCGTCACCTTGCCAGTCGAGTTCGATGCAAGCAACCGCGCCATGAAAATGCTCGAAAGCAGCAATATTTTGGTTGGCGACGAGTTGCGCGGGGCGAAAAAAGTGCTAGATGCGGCTGCGCTAACCTATGTGGCTGCTGCCGCTCAAGCCATCTTGACCTTGCTCTATTATGTCATCCGTGTCACCTCGCTCGGTCGCCGCAGCGAAGACTAAGCCGAACATAACGACACACTGATTTTTACCCCTCGGCGTCATTAAATGACGCCGAGGGCGTTTTTTTCTACTGCGAAAACAAACACCCAAAATGCTGCATTTAGCCCAAACTAAGTCTTTTGACGGATAGACAATTGCAATAAAATACGCGCTAATAGGTTGCAACAAAATTGTAGATGACAAGTGCAACTAGAAAAATAGGGAAGTAGGGAAATAGCGAAATAGGAGACTGTGAATGCTGAAAAACAAATTAAAACTCGTCGCGTTATTCTTCAGTCTAGTGTTTGCGTCTGGTAGCATGGCCTGCAATCGGCTGCCAAATGTCAACCAGTTGCTCAATAACAGCCAAAGCCAAGAAGCCACGCCGATTCCATTGGTGAGGGCCACAAGCAGTGGCACAGGTGCAACCATTACGAGCACGGTCAGCGCCAGCAGCAGCCCGGCGACGACGACCGCAGCGCCCGCTCAGCCAACCAGTGCCGCAGCAGCAACGGCAACGCCCGCCCACACGCCCACCAGCACCCCTCGCCCAATCCCCAGCCCAACGCCGACGCGCATCGCGCCAACGCCACAATCCACGCCCGATACGATGATTATGGTCAACACTTTTGAGCCAGAAGTGTTCCCATTCAAAAAAAATGGCAACTGTAGCTTGGGCGAGGCCATTTGGGCGGCCCAAACCCAAACCGCGCAAGATGGCTGTAAGGCCGGCGGGGCCGATGGCACGACGATTATTTTGACCGCAGGCGTGTATACCTTTGCCCAAGCCGACACCAAGAGCAGCATTATTTTGCCCGGCGATATCAATTTGCCCCAACCCGCCAGCGCCTTGGCGGCCCTACCCGTCATCGGCGGCGATATTACAATTGTGGGCAAAAGCAGCACCTTGCAGCGGGTGGGCGCACAACCATTCCGCTTTTTCGATATTCACCCAACGGGCCGCCTCATTTTGCAAGACTTAACCTTGAGCGGCGGTGACCCCGGCAAGCTGGATGGCGGCGCGATTCAAAATTTGGGGCAATTACAGCTCATCAGCGTGACGTTGCAGGGCAATGCGGCTTACGACGGTGGGGCCATTGCCAATTTGAACGAAGTCGAACTGATTGCATCGAGTTTGATAAGCAATAGCGCCCGTCACTATGGCGGGGCAATTTATGGCGAAGGGGGGCTATTTGTCATCCAAGACAGCCGTTTGGTCAGCAATACCGCCAAAGAAGTGGGGGGCGCGGCCTATGGGGTGCGCACAAAATTTGAGGTTAGCCGTAGCCAATTCGACAGCAACACCGCCACCTTGGGTGGCGCAATTTACAACGAAGACAGCCGCTTGGTGCTAGGCGATGGCAGCGTGGTGCGAAATAACCGCGCCACCCAAGACATGGGCAAAGCGGCGTTCGCCTATGGTGGCGGCGGCATCGTATCGTTTGGCGTAGAGTCGGTGGTGACAATTGAAGACAGCCAGATCATTGGCAATCGCGCTAGCAAAAGCAGCGGCGGGGCGCTCACCAATTGGAGTGGCGCAGTTTCGATGACGCGCACCGTCATCAGCGGCAATGTGGCAACTGTGGCGGGGGCAGTGCTCGATGGCTATTTTGGCGGCGTGACTGTGATCGCGGATGGGTGTATTTTGAATAACGAGTCGTTGCGCCCCGAATCAGCGCATGTGGTGGCGTTTACCAAAGTGTCGCTCGATGCCAGCAACAACTGGTGGGGCAGCGAAGACGGGCCAATGTTGCCGCCCACGCCGACACCGGTCAATACGCCAACCCCACGCCCACCGACCCGCACCCCGCTACCAACGGCCACGCCCAAAATCGCTGTCACGGCTGCCCTCACCGCCACCGCGCCTTCAT
>JAHBAL020000374.1 GCA_018500105.2 Anaerolineae bacterium | reverse complement strand
GGTGTGGGTGAGGGCGGCTTCGGCGAGCAATTCGCCGAACGGAAGGCCAAATACCATGCCGTGACCGCAAAACCCACCCGATACCCATGTGTTGGGCAATTCGCTGGCGTGATCGAGCACAGGCAAATAGTCGGGCGTGAAGGCCATTGGTCCAGACCAGCGATGCGCCACATTGAGTGGCCCCAAGCGCGGGAACAAACGCGGCAACACCTTCTCGATGGATGACTGAACGCCGTCATGCAGACCGTCGGTCAAAATATCCCATTCGCGATCAGGCGCATCGGCGCGGCAGCCGCCAATCACGATGCTGCCATCTAACGTTTGTTGCCAATACTCGCCGGTCGGTGTCATTTCGACGCCCATGCCTTGCCGCAGCACTGGCGCAATCGGCGCATAGCTGAAAATTTGCCCACGCACCGGCGTAATGATGCCTTTCAATTTGGGTAGCACTGTGCTCGACCACGCATTGACCGTCACGATGACGGCTCCGGCGCTGATTGTGCCGCGATTGGTTTCGATCTGGACTGTGTTGCCCTCGGCGCTCATGTTCAGCACTTTGGTGTTGAGACATACCGTTGCGCCGTGACGTTGGGCGGCGGCGGTTACGCCCACCACAAATTTTGCCGAATGCAAAAGCCCATCGCCCGCCACATATTTGCCGCCTTCGATCTCTTCGCTCAAGGGCGTATCTACCAACGTTTGCAGCGCCTTGTGGTCGAGCATTTCAACCTCTAGGCCATCTTCGCGCATCATGTCGGCGCTGGTTTGCATGGCGGCAAATGAGGCTTCACTCAGCGCATAATTAATTTTGCCAGATACGCGGTAATCGCAGGCCACGCCATCTTCGGCGATGATATTTTGCACAAGGCTGCGGCTGCGCATAGACAGGCCCAAAATGTGCTTTGCCACGTCGCGCCCGACCCGCTTGGCCGTGCTGGCGTAGCCGTCGGCGGTTCCGGTCGAGACAAAGCCGCCGTTGCGGCCCGATGCACCGAAGGCTGGCAATTCTTGCTCAAGCAGCGTCACGCGCTGGCCGCTGCGCTCGGCCATTTTGGCGGCATAATACGCCGCCGATGCGCCATGCACCCCCGCGCCGATGATCACTACGTCGCTCGTCGCCGGTAATTCGGCGCTTGTGACCACCGCGCGGTCACTCGTTTTTTGCCAATAAGAAATTGTGCTCATACCTGTATGATAGTGCAAAGTAGAAAGTAGAAAGTAGAAAGTAGAAAGTGCAAAGAGCGAATGACGATTAACCTCCATGAGGGCAGGGCATATAGCACCTTGCTTATCACCGAGATTTCATTCAACCATTAATTTATGCCAAACAGCTAAAGTTGCTTTGCACTTTACACTTTACACTTTGCACTTTACACTTTGCACTTTACACTTTGCACTTTGCACTTCACACTTTGCACTTCACACTTTGCACTTTGCACTTTCCAAACTACAATTCCCACCGCATTCCTTGTTCGCCAACCAAAAAACTTTGGGCGTGCAGCCAGTGGCGTTCGGGGCTATCGGGGTTGAGCAGTGGGTTGGAGTGGTTGAAGTGGATGAAATAGACGCGGTTTTTCACACCGTGTAGACGGCTGACCGTATCGGTCACTTGCGGATGCGGAATTTTGCTCATGTCGCGGCCCGGCAATTCGTTGCCGCTGAAAAAGCTGCCATCCAGCAGCGATACATCCGTGCGCTCAACTACCTCACGGATGTCGTGCTGCCATTGCTCCCAGCGGTCAATGTCGGGGCAGTAAAGCAGCGATAAATTTGGGCCGCGCAGTGCGTAAGCCATCGTGTCGGTAAATTCACCGCGATGCGGCACGGGGATGGGCGTGACTGTCATTTCGCCGAGCGATATGGCTTGATCAGGTTGTAATTCGCACAATCGCACATTCCCATTG
Source organism: Anaerolineae bacterium (assembly GCA_018500105.2). GTDB lineage: Bacteria > Chloroflexota > Anaerolineae > J036 > Brachytrichaceae > AQU-03. The sequence goes on along the minus strand of JAHBAL020000374.1, from coordinate 7,830 downwards.
TCAACCAGCAATGACCAAGGGCCGTTGTTTCGCAAAAAGCTGCATATGCTGCTTGTGCCATAGACCGGCAATTCGCGGGCGTTCATAGATTCTTTGCCGATGTGCATCAGGCCGGTATAATGACCGATGTGCCCATGCGTGAGGAAAATGCCGCGTAGGGCGCAATTAGGCGCGAGGTCGTGCATCAGGTGAAGCTGTTCACGAAAATCGGGCGTGGCGTCAATCAGCCAATATGACTGGCTGGCGCGGTCGAGCAAACACAAGGCCACCGCATATTGCCGAAAACGCGCATCGGCGCGGGCGCGGGCGCAGTTGGCGCAATAGCAACCCACTTGTGGCACGCCAGCATCTTGGGCTGTGCCGATTAAAATCGCTTCCATGCGTAGTATTGTAATAGCCATGAGCCATGAGCTTTGAGCTTTAAGTTTAACTGGCGCTAAACAAGTTGCCAACTGATCGCTTAATGCTCATCGCTCATGGCCCATGTCTCACGGCTCACGGCTCACGGCTCACGGCTCACGGCTCACGGCTCATGGCTCATGGCTCATGGCTCCCAAGGCTCATGGCCCCCTAAAAATTTATGTCAACACTCGAAAAAGCCATCGAAATTGCGGCGCGGGCGCACGCGGGGCAAATAGACAAGGGTGGCAACCCGTATATTTTGCATCCGCTGCGGCTGATGCTGAGCCAAAGCGCCCCAGCGGCTCGTATTGCGGCGGTGCTGCATGATGTGGTGGAGGATACGCCTGTCACCCTCGACGATTTGCAACAAGCCGGTTTTGCTGAGGACGTGCTGACTGCCGTTGATGCGCTGACCAAACGAGCGGGCGAAGATCGGCTGACCGCAGCGCGACGGGCGGCGGCACACCCGATTGCGCGGCTGGTCAAGCTGGCCGATGTGGCCGACAATATGGACTTGCGCCGCATCAGCAACCCCACTGAACGCGATTTTGCCCGCCTAAAAGAATACGAGCAAGTGCGGGCGCTGTTGTTGGCGGCTGTGCCTTGACTCAGCTTAGCGCACATCAAAACGGCTGAGGTTGACGATTGGCCCGGACGAAGTGAAGGCCGTGACACGAATGGTATAGCGTCCGGGCGATAAGCCATCCACGCCGCCCCATTGCGTCAATTGCCCATTGACTACCGGGCTTAGGTGCGGGCCGCTAATCCAGCGCCACTCGCCGGGGTCGTCACCGATGCCCCATTCAACCTGATAGCGTTCAAAACCGGCTGGATTGACCACGCCGTTGATGGACAACAAGCCGCGTTCGACCACGCCACCATTGGGCGGGTTGGTAATTTGCACCCCGCTTGACGTTGCATCTGGCGGTGCTGGCGTTGGCTCGAAGATGATTGGGGTGGCGGTGGGTTCGCCGGGGGCCGGAGTGGTATAGCGCACAAGTTGCCCAACATAGCTTTGGTCACCCACGCGGGCCGCATATTCGGCGCGTTGGTCGGCCACCAATGGGCCTTGGTCAGCCTTAAACACCTCTTTGCGGCGGCGGTTTTGCGGGCAATAGGGCGAAGCCGCCCGCCCGCCGTCCAGACAAATCTCGACTTCGATGACATTATCCGGGCGCACAAAATCGAGCGCGGGCTTGCCCTGCAAGGTTCGGCTTACTACTTGGTTCCAAATTGGGGCCGCGCCGTCAATGCCGCTTACGTTTTTCATGGCGGCGTTGTCGGTGTTGCCCGTCCACACCCCCACCGTCAAATCGGGCGTGAAGCCAATGGCGAGGTTGTCGCGGTAATCATTGGTTGTGCCGGTTTTTACGGCTGCGGGGCGATTGAGTTTGAGCACGCTGTTTGGCCCGAATGACGGCGCACGCGCGTTGTTGTCGCTCAGCATATGCGTCAGTTGATAAGCATATTCGGGTGCAATGACGGGTTGGGCTTTCACCTGCTTCGAGTCGAACAACACTTTGCCATCTAGCCGCACAGCGCGGCTGACTAGCGTCGGCGTGATGTATTTGCCCTGATTCGCCACCGCTGCATATGCCGCCGTCATGTCAATCAGGCGCGATTCAGCCCCGCCAAGCGTAATTGCCAAGCCATATTGCGGATTGGGCGGGAAATGAATCCCGACGCGATCGGTGGTCTTTAGGAAATCGGTGATGCCAACGGTATGCAAGGCCATCACCGCTGGAATATTCATGCTGCGTGCCAGCGCATCACGCATCAACATTGGCCCGTGAAACTTCAGGTCGTAGTTTTGCGGGGTGTAATATTGCCCCCACTGATTGCGAAATGAGACTGGCACATCCCAATATAACGTGGCTGGGGTTGCGCCTTTTTCCATTTGAGCCAAATACGTGAAGGGCTTGATCGTCGAGCCGGGTTGGCGCAGCGACAAGGCCACATTGACTTGGCCCCTAATTTGCGTATTGTAAAAATCGGCGCTGCCTACCATCGCCAAAACTTCGCCATTGCGGGGGTCCATGACCACCACCGAGCCATTGTTGACATTTTTGTCTTTCAGCTTGGCGAGTTGATCTTTCACCGCTTGCTCGGCAATTTGCTGCACTTTGGGGTCGAGGGTGGTGTAAATTTGCAGACCCGGCTCGGTATACAAATCTTTGCCATATTTTTCGTCGAGTTGTTGGCGCAAATAGTTCATAAAATGAGGCGCGGTTGAGGTGACATTGACCGGAACCGACTTGAAATCTTTGGCCTCAATTTCTTTATAAGCCGCCTGACTCATGTCTTGGTTAATATAGCCCGCCTCCTCCATCAACCCCAGCACTACCTGCATCCGACGCAAAGCGCGTTGCTCGCTCGCCACTGGGTCCCAATACGACGGTGCTTGCGGCAAACCGGCCAGCAGCGCCGATTCAGCTAAGGTTAAATCTTTGGCTTTCTTTTTAAAATAAGTTTCAGATGCCGCCTCAACGCCATAAGCCAAGTTGCCGTAGTTGATTTCGTTGAGATAGATCTCCAAAATTTCGTCACGTTTGTAGCGGCGCACCATTTCGTTTGCCAGCACGATCTCGCGTAATTTGCGCCACGCCGTGCGTTCGGTGCGCTCTTGCGATGATAGCAATAAGTTGCGGGCGACTTGTTGGGTGATGGTGCTGCCGCCACTGACGAATTCGCGCTCGGTATACAAATAATAGATAACACGCACAATGGCAACTGGGTCAAACCCAACGGTATAGCGATAAAAATTGGGGTCTTCGGTTGAAGTTGTGGCCTTTACCACCCAAGGGCTAATATCGGTGATCGGCACATAGGTGCGTCGCCCGCCGGTGGGGTTGGATGGGTCGGTGATCTCGACGATAAATTTGCCGTCACGGTCATAAATTTTGCTGCTGGCAAAGGTGCTACGGCGAGCCTTGAGTTGGCCGACATCCGGCAGATCTTGCGCAATCCGCACATAGGCGATGGTTCCAACTGCGATGAGCGCGAAAAATCCCACCACGACCAGCAACGACACGGTAAAAAACGCGGTTGCAATGGGCGAATTGCGAAACCAACTGCGCTTCGATTTCCGGCTGACCATTTTGGGGCGCGGGGCAGCGCTCTGGGGTGGCGCAATGACGGGCGATTTGGGCAGCGCTGGCTTTTCGCTTTTTTCGACAGGCGGCGGCATGGCTGGCACAGGCACGTCAGGGCGCGGCGCGGGGGCGCTGGCATCGGCGGGGCGTTTGCCGCCTGCTGGAATATAGCCTTGGCGCATGGGCACGGGCGTGTTTCGCGGGGTGAATCCCGTTGGTGGGGTGCTAGATGGCTCACTCACGGTAATTTAGTATATCAGCCTGTGTCTCATTCCGCCTGACTCCATTCTGACGGCTGAAGCACGGCTGGCTAACAACGCTGCGGTTTTAAGCTATACTCAAAGCCGATGTTGGTTTCTCGCAATGATCTCATGAAACGCGGGGCGCAATTGGGCGCAGTCGCCGCCATTTTCAGCACCGTTGGCTTTATTTTGTTTTGGTGGCTTGCCACCTTGCCCCAAACCCTTGTGCCCGTTGTGCGCATTCCCGATTGGATCGCCATCGGTGTTTTTCTGATTAGTGCTGGGTTGGTCTTGGGCTTAATTTTCTCCATTCCACTCGGCGTGGTGAATGGGGCCATCATCGGCTATGTGTTGTTGCGACTCATGCGGCGGCCCAAGCCATTGCACCCCCGCGCTGGGCTGATCGTCGGCGCGGTTGTGCCCTTCATCAGCATTTTCATCATCGGCCCGTTGAATGGCGAAGTTGTGTTACCTTTTTACACTTTCGATCCCTTTTTTAATTGGATGACCGCCATTTGGGTGATTGCCTATGCCTTGTATCTGGCGAGTGGCGCATGGGTTGGCTATCAATTGCAATATCGGCTAAATGTGCCCTTAGCCGTCACCTTGTCGCTGGTGTGAAACTACCGCTCGAATTTGCCGCAATTGCGCTTGCCGGTCTCATGGCGCTCAATTCTGGGGTGTTGTTGCCGATCGCCATTGGCATTGTCTTGCTCTTGCGTGGCTGGCAATGGCACAAGGCGCGGCGTTTCACTCGCCGAACGCCGATTGACAGCGCGGCCCTGTTTTTGCTCTTGCTCATGCCGCTCACGCAGTGGGTGTCAATTAAACCCGATGCGACATGGGTGCAAGTGCAACGGCTGGTGTTTGGGGTGCTGTGGTTTTATGCAGTGCTCAATTACGCCCAAACCATCCGCGAAATTACTTTGCTTAATCATAGCCTCGTGATATTGGGGGTGGGGTTGGCGCTGGCTGGCCCCATCCTCATCAACCAACGCGGCGGGAAATTGCCTTTCATCCCCGAAGCATTTTATGATTGGTTTGCACCCATTGCCAGCCGCAGCATGAACGCCAACGTATTCGCTGGCATGATGGTCATCCTCATGCCGTTGGCCTTGGCGCAAGTATGGGCGGCGGGGCGGCGACGTTGGTTATTTGGCGCGGCGTTTGGGTTAATGGCAGTCATGCTGCTCATTTCACAGTCGCGCGGCGGGTTAATGTCGTTTGTGGCGAGTCTCGCCGTGATGGTCGGGCTGATGGGTTTGGCAAGGCTACACGCCTATGCTCCCAACTGGGTGCGCTGGGCAGTGATCACGGCGCTTTTGCTCGTGGCAGGGCTGGGGTTTAGCTTGTGGCGTGTTTCGCCATCCGCCATTGTCGCGCTTTTGGCAAATTCGTCATTTGGCGGGCTAGAAGCACGGCTTGAAATTTGGCAGCGTGCGCTTTACATCATCCAAGATTTTGCCTATACAGGCATCGGCATGGGCATGTTTGAGCCGGTCAGCCTTGCGCTCTATCCACACTATGTCACCAAATTTGATATTCCGCACGCCCACAATTTATTTTTGCAGGTGGCGGTAGATTTGGGCGTGCCGGGCTTTTTGGCGTGGTTATTTATTTTGATCAAAACCACACAGCTTGCAATGCAAACATTTTGGGCCAGTGACAGCGATGCCATGCAAGCGTCACGCAGTTTGGCGCTGGGGTTACTTGGCAGCCAATGTGCCTTGCTGGTGCATGGCCTCACCGATGCAGTGATGTGGGGTGTTGTGCGGTCAGCGCCCTTAGTGTGGGGCGTGTGGGCCTTGTGCGTGGCGCTCAATTTGGCACAAAATAACACGCCACGAAAAATCTAAGCAACCGTGCAACGCAATGCCAAAAATCAATGCGAAGACCATAAGCTCACTTAGAAAATTCTAAGCGCCTTCGGTAAAAAAATCAGGCAAAATGTGTGCATTGTTTTTTGTGGAATCCGACTATATCAGCGGAGGCTTTAAGTAGTGAGTTATCTCGTCACAGGACAAACCGCGCCGGTCGTTACATTGTCGAAGACATGGTGGCGTTTGCGGCTCTCTGAGCGCAAGCTTTTGTTGCGGTTTGGTGATTTCAGCATCATTGGGCTAGGCATTGTGGGTGGCATCTTTTTATGGACTGCACTGGCTGGCCGCTCTTTCAATCTCGATTGGCTGCGTGACCAATTGCTATGGATTGTAGGCATGGGCATTGGATGGCTGATTTGGTTGATGCTTAATAACCTCTATGACTTGAAAACTGCTGCCAGAGCGCCCTATGCCATCCAACGAATTTTGACTGGTGGCAGTATTATTGCCCTCGGTTATCTTGCACTCTATTTTGTCTTAGCCTCTCCGCTTAATGGTTCAATCTTCCCGCAAATTTCTGGAACCATTGCCCGCACTGCCCCCAGCCCGACCGATGCGCCGATTACCTTTGTCAGCTTGTTGCGCGATATCACCAGCGAAAGCGGTCGCCCGCCGCGCCTTGCACCCGGTTTGATCGTTGGCGCAACCACCGTGTTGCTCATTATTTGGCGCACCACATTTGCGGCTGTATTTAGCGGTGCACGCACCCGCCGCCGGGTGCTTATTTTGGGCGCCGGTCGCGCAGGTCGCATTATTGGCGAAACCTTACGCCGTGATCACAAAGTGCATTTCGAGGTTTTAGGCTTCGTAGATGACGACCAGCAAAAGCAATCTACTTTGATTGAAGATATTCCGGTGCTGGGCACGCATGAAGACTTGTTGCGTTTGATCACCACACGCGGGGTTGACGAGATAATCGTCGCCATTACGAGCGAAGTGCGGGGCAAGATGTTCCAAGTGATCACTGATTGTCACGAGCGTGGTGTGACCGTAACCCCAATGCCCCTGCTTTATGAGCAATTGACCGGCAAAGTCGCCATCGAGCATATTGGCGCACAATGGTTTGTGGCACTCCCTTTTCAATCTTTCCAATACGAAACTGCCCTAAAAATTGGTATTAAGCGCTTATTTGATTTGTTTTGTGCAGTGCTTCTTACGCCTTTTTTCTGCGTTCTTTTTCCTTTTATTGCGCTGGCGATCAAGCTCGACAGCAAAGGCCCGATTTTCTATAGCCAAGAACGCACCGGGCAACATGGCAAGCGTATTATTATCACCAAATTTCGCACGATGGTGGTGAATGCCGAAAGAAACGGCAATGCTCAATGGGCGCAACGCAACGACCCGCGAGTGACCAAAGTCGGCAAGTTTTTGCGCCGCACCCGGCTCGATGAATTGCCCCAACTCTTTAGCCTGTGGCGTGGCGATATGAGCATGGTTGGCCCACGCCCCGAACGCCCGCAGTTTATTGACCAGTTGCAGCGTGAAATTCCATTCTTTCGCACCCGTTTGTCGGTGAAGCCGGGTCTAACCGGTTGGGCGCAAATCAACTATGGTTATGGTGCTTCGGTCGAAGATGCCTTTGTCAAATTGCAATTTGACTTGTTTTATATCAAGCATCATTCGGTGTTCTTCGATATCAAGATTATCTTGCGCACCATTAGCGTAGTATTACGTATGGCTGGGCAGTAGAATTTTGCGGATAAAAAAACAGGCCAGACCTTTGTAAAGGTCTGGCCTGTTTTTTATCTGCTGCTCGGTTAAGCGAATAAGTTTTCACCAATTTGACTATATCTGTCCTGTCTATTACAGGACAGATATAGTCAAATTGGCATATAGCTTAAATAAAGAAGGACAGGGCCACCATGACGGCCAACAATCCTGCGGCCAAGAGACCTGTCAGTTTTAAGTCGCCCAACACCTCACCATATTCAGCTTGCCAATTCACGGTTGCACTTTTGGCCGGGGCAGCTACTGCACGTGCTTGGGGCGCTGGGGCCGAACTGGCGGCGGGGGCGGCTTCGCTACGCGGGGCCGCGTTGTGGGTGATATTAAATGCCGAAGGGGGCAGATTTGGTTGTCGTGTTTTTTTCGCCATACGCAAGTTGAATCTTACCATGAGCGGGCAAGACAGTGTTGCATTTTGCAGGGCGTGCTATCGGCAAGGTGTGTCGTTTTTATTGCAAACTGTCGCTGAAATGATATAAAGAATGATAG
>JAHBAL020000275.1 GCA_018500105.2 Anaerolineae bacterium | reverse complement strand
TCCGCCCGGCCCAAGCACATGGCTGATGGGGCAATCGTATGGCAATACCGTTGGCGCGTATTACCGTCGGGTGGATTGGTATGGCGCTGGGCAGGGCATTCATTTTGGCATTGATCTTTCGGCCAAATGTGGCACGCCAGTGGTGGCGATTGGCGATGGTACGGTGGCCTTGGTAGACGCGCTTTATCACGGCTCGTTGCCGCACAATTTATCCATTTTGCACCCCAACGGCTACATTTCGTTTTATGGGCATTTGCTCGAAACCCCCAATTTGCGACCGGGCCAACCCATTCGCAAGGGGGATGTGATTGGCAAGACGGGTGATCCTGACCTGACTTGCACCTCGCGCCCGCATTTGCATTTGGAAATACGTGATCGAACCCATGCGCGGGCCTATAACCCCATTACCCTGATTGATGCGGATTGGGATGCGTTGTCGTTGTCGGGGTCTTTTGGGCGCGGCTATCAGCGTGATCTTGATAATCCGCGCAAATGGCAAACCCCCTATGACCAACCGGAGATTCAGTTTGGCGGGCCGCTCATCAACGAGTTTGCCCGTACTTATCCGCAAGACTGGCGATAGTAGCGCCGTAATGTAGCGTCGTAATGTAGCGCCGCCATCTTGGCGGCAAGACTGACATGAGCCGCCAAGATGGCGGCGCTACGTTTTGCCGCCAAGATGGCGGCGCTACGTTTGGCGGCGCTACGTTTGGCGGCGCTACGCTTTTGGGTGCGTCGCCACTGGCAAAGTGAACCAAAAGCTGCTGCCTTGTCCAAGGGTGCTCGTCACGCCGATGCGTCCGCCCATTGCCTCGACCAATGATTTGACGATGGCGAGACCAAGCCCGGTGCCGCCGCTGCTGCGGGTGCGCGATTTATCGCCGCGATAAAAACGCTCGAATACGTGCGGCAAATCGTCGGGGGCGATGCCTTCGCCGGTATCGCGCACACTTAGCCGCACCATTGCCCCATCCACCGCGCCCACCAACGCGATGTGCCCAGTGCTGGGGGTGTGGCGTAGGGCGTTGCCGATCAAATTTCGCAGCACTTGCGCGGTGCGGTCGGTGTCACATAACACGGTCGGGAGGTTGGGCAAGTTGGCGCTAAGCGTAATTTGACGATTTTCGGCAACGGCGGTGAATTGGTCAATGGCGCTGTGCGCAAGCGCGGCAATGTCAACCACTTGGGGCCGCAACGCCAATTGACCGGCTTCGGCCAAGGCCAATTCGCGTAAATCGTCTACCAAGCGACTGAGCAGACGGGTTTCGTCGTAAATGGTGGCGATCTCGGCGGGTTCGAGCGGGTAAATGCCATCCAGCATGGCCCGCAAATTGCCTTGAATGACGCTGAGCGGGGTGCGCAATTCGTGGGCAATATCGGCAGTGAGGTTGCGCCGATTGATCTCGGCTTGTTGCAGCGAATCGGCCATGTCGTTGAAGGCGTGGGCCACCTCGGCAATCTCGACCGTGCCATCGGGTTGCGCCCGCGCTGATAAATTGCGGCTGGAAAATGTGCGGGCGGTTTGGGCCAATTGCGCCAGTGGTTTGGCAAGGGCGCGGCTAATTAACGCCCCTAATGCCACTGCCACGAGGCTAACAACGGCGGCAGCAACCACTAAATTTCGTTGTAGCTGGTCAACAAAATAGAGTTGCGCATCGAGTTGCAGCGATTGCTCGGGCAAAATGGTGATGAGGTAGCCCACCGTTTGTTGATTGACCGTAATCGGTAAGGCACGGCTTAGCTCGGTGCTGGGCAGGTTTATGCCTATGCGGGCGCGGGTGTCGTCGTAAACCACCTTGCCATTGGCATTGGCAATGGCATAGCTGGTGCGGTTAGGCGGCGGGCCGTTGGGCCGCTGGCCGGGTGGGGGTTGGCGGCGCGGTGTGCTGGGCAAAAATTGGGCGATGACCTCATTCCCGACGCCATCCCAACTGCCGGTTTCGGCGTAAAACGCCGCTAGCTCGTCAATAATGCCTTGTTGGGTAATATGGCGTTGGCGCTCGACAAAGACGTTGAGTTGGTTGGCGGCAGTCAGTTGGGCAAGCATCGCCACCCCGCTCACGCTGAGCAGGGTGATGGCGACCAGCGCCAAGGTTAGACGAACCCAAAGACGATTCATGTGCGGCTGAGTTTGTAGCCTACCCCAAATACGGTTTCGATATAGGTTGGTTTGGCGGGGTCTGGCTCGATTTTGCGGCGCAGATTTTTTATGTGCGAATCAATCGTGCGGTCGAAGCCATCGTAGCCAAAACCGAGCGCCTTTTCGATCAATTCGCCTCGTGTGAAGGCGTGATTGGTGTTTTGAATCAGGGTGCGCAACAGGTCATATTCGGTTGGGGTGAGATCGAGCGTTTGCCCATTTAAGGCAATGCTGCGCTGTTCTGTGTCGAGCGTTAGCTCGCGCACTTGCAATAGGCTGGATGGGCGCACTTGCCCATTGGCCCGCCGCAAAATGGCTTTTACACGTGCTACCACCTCACGCGGGTTAAACGGCTTGGTCAAATAGTCATCGGCCCCCAAGTTTAGGCCGTGCAATTTGTCGTTGTCTTCCACCCGCGCCGTGAGCATGAGCACCGGCGTGGACGCAAGTTGTGGGTCATTGCGCAAAAGTTGCAGTAGGGCAAAGCCATCACGTTTTGGCATCATCACATCTAGCACCGCCAAATCGGGGCGCTCGGCCCGCAACATATGCAGGGCTTGTTCGCCGTCATAGGCGGTCAAGGTGATATAGCCGTCTTTCTCAAGATATGACTTGACGAGCCGCACAATTTGTGCGTCGTCGTCGGCGATCAAAATGCGTTGGGTGCTCATTTGCTGGGCTGTATTGTAGGGCAAAGTTGTGGAGGAATGATGGAGGGAGCCGTGAGCCATAAGCCGTGAGCTTGAGGTTTTAAGTTATATGTGCTCAGAAACTTAGATATATGTGTATATTTGATGCGTCATCCCGATACCCTTCAACAGGCTCAGGGTAAACTGTGAGGGATCCCCATTGCCTAAACC
>JAHBAL020000303.1 GCA_018500105.2 Anaerolineae bacterium | reverse complement strand
TGATTGGTTGATTGGTTGATTGGTTGATTGGTTGATTGGTTGATTGGTTGATTGGTTGATTAGTTGATTGGTTGATTGGTTGACTGGTTGATTGGTTGATTAGTTAATTGGTTGATTAGTTGATTGGTTGATTAGTTGATTGGTTGACTGGTTGACTGGTTGACTGGTTGATTAGTTGATTGGTTGACGATCTATGGCGTATAAGTCAAAATCAACTAGTCAACCAATCAACTATCTAACCAACCAATCAACCAGTCAACCCCCAAATCAACCAATCAACTAATCAACCATTCAGTCATTCAGTCATTCAGTCATTCAACCATGAGAGGATTAACAAACAAAGTCGTGATCGTGACCGGCGGGGCGGGCGGAATTGGCTCGGCCATTTGCCGGCGCTTCGCCGAAGAAGGCGCAATTGTGGCGGTGCTAGACATCAATTTGCAGGCCGCGCAGGATTTGGCAGGCCAAATCGAGCAAAACGGCGGCAAGGCCAGCGCCTTTACAGTGGATTTGGCCGACCAAAATTCGGTCAATGTAGCGGTGGCGCAAGTCGAGCAACACTTGGGGCCAATTGATGTGCTGGTCAACAACGCCGGTTGGGATCGGGCGGGCAATTTCTTGGACACCGAAAAGCCCTTGTGGGACAAAATTGTGGCGATCAATTTATTTGGTGTGTTGTATATGCACCACGCTGTGCTGAAGGGCATGTCGGCACGTGGGGCAGGTAAAGTGGTCAATATCGCTTCAGACGCGGCGCGGGTTGGCTCGTCGGGCGAGGCGGTGTATGCCTATTGCAAAGGCGGGTTGATCTCGTTTTCTAAGACCTTGGCGCGTGAATTGGCGCGTAAACAAATCAATGTGAATGTGGTTTGCCCGGGGCCAACCGATACAGCGCTTTTTCGTGATTTTGCGGGCGATGGCGACCGTGGCGACAAATTGCGCACAGCGCTCACCCGCGCTATCCCCTTTGGGCGGCTCGGCCAGCCCGACGACCTGCCCGGTATTGTGGCGTTTTTAGCCAGCGACGATGCCAACTTTATCACCGGCCAAACCATCAGCGTCTCGGGCGGCTTGACGATGGTAGGCTGAAGAAATGAGTGAATGGGTGAATGACTGAATGACTGAATGCTCTGAGCAATCACTCATTCAGTCATTCACCCATTCACCCATTCACTCATTCACTCAATCCTTCATTTTGCGATTGTGCCCGAGCGATCACTTCTTCAAACTGTTCAGGCGTTTCACAGCGCACGAGGGCGTGTCGCAGATCGGAAGCCCCATGCACACCCGTAATATAACGCACCGCGTGCTTACGAAACAGGGTTAAGCCTGCGATGCCGTAATAATCGAGCATGAGCTTAAGGTGGCGGCGCATCATCGTCACCACATCGTCCAACGTAATTTCCTCACGGTCTTTGCGCTGAAAAATCCAAGGGTTGCCAATGGCGGCGCGGCCAATCATGACCGCATCGCAGCCAGTTTGGGCCTTGATCTTGGCGATGTCTTCGGGCGTTTTTACATCGCCGTTGCCGATGACGGGGATTTTGACCGTTTGCTTGATCTCGGCGATGGCAGACCAATCGGCATGACCGCCATAGGCCATGCAACGGGTGCGCCCATGCACGGCGATCAACGACGCGCCATTATCTTCGAGCACTTTGGCGACTGTCTTGTAATTCTTAGATTCTTGATCCCAACCCAGCCGAATTTTGCCCGTCACTGGCACTTTAACGGCCTTGGTTAAACGGCTGAAAATGCGTCCGATTTTGTCGGGGTCACGCAGCAAGCCTGCGCCCGCGCCGCGCCCGCTCACCCCCGGCACCGAGCAACCCATATTTAGGTCAATGATGTCTGGCTTGAGCGCCTCAATTTTCTCTGCCGCCGCCACAATGCGGTCTTCGTCAGCATCATAAATCTGAAAAGTCATGGCTGGCTTTTCGCTGGGATCATAATCTAGCATCCGCATCACGCGGTCAGCGCCGTGCAAAATACCCGCCGCATTGGTAAATTCGGTGTAACTCATGGCCGAGCCATAGGCGCGACATAAGATACGAAACGGCATGTCAGAAATGCCGTCCATCGGGGCCAAAATCACATCACCATACACGGGCACATCCCGCACATAAAAACTCGGTTGCATTGTGGGCCAATTTTAAAATGAGTGGATGAGTGAATGGGTGAATGGGTGATTGGTTGAATGGTTGATTAGTTGATTAGTTGATTGGTTGAATGGTTGATTGACGACCTATGGCGTATAAGTCAAAATCAACTAATCAACCAATCAACTATCTAATCAACCAGTCAACCAATCAACCACCAATCAACCAATCAACCAATCAACCATTCACTCATTCACCCACTCACTCATTCACTCATTCACTCAATTCCAGCTTGTCGTCTGTTTTGCCATTGGCAAAAGCGAGGGTGAGGCGCGGGCCGTTGAGCAGGTATGAGCCGAGGCGCAGGCGGTAGGGCGGCGGCGGAGCATCGGGGGGCAGATTGATGCTGAATCGCTGACGCAAAATGTCGCCGGGTCGCCAATTGGCGGTCTTGATGCCAGCGCCGTCGGTTTGCCCGATCATGCGTTCATTGGCCGAGCCACCTGACAACAAATGGTTAAACCACTGAAATTGTGCGCCAGCGGGTGGCGCTTGCGTGACGCGCACGGTCAAATCCACCTGCGCTTGCTGCCCTTGACGGCTCAGTTTGGCGCTAAGAATTTCGGCCCCGTTACTCAGTTTGGCAATGGGGGCCAGCGTTTGATCGTGTGGCGGCAAATTGAGGTAGGTATAGCCCGTGTTTTTTTGCGCTGTTGCTGCGTTGGGTGCGGGCAAATTGCGCAAGGCTGCCCGCGATTGCGCCAAGGGCGTTACTTGCCAGCGCTCAGCGAGATCATCGGCAAAACCCGCAGCATCGGGCGCAAGCACATAGGGCAGCGCAGTTTGGCGCAAAATCAGCCCGTCGGCGGGGTGCATGATACGATGCGGCACATCCGCCAACATCACATCGGCCAGCACGGTTTGCAAATTGTAGGGCGAAGGCGGCTCTTGGGTCACAAACACCACCCACGCGCCTTCAGGGGCGGCTTGCCGTGCCGCCTTGCTGGCGTAATAGGCGCTGTAAGCCGGCGTGCCATAGCCGCCGATGCTGGTATCGTGTGTTTGCACAAATTGGTTGAATTTCGCCCACGTAAACATATGCCATAAGATGAGGGTGGCAAGAAGCAGAGTGGCAGGTAGCAAGGTTGCAGGGGGCAGGTTGCAGGTTGCAGGTTGCAAAGTTGCAAGTTCCCCCCCTGCCACTTGGCAACCTGCAACTTTGCAACTCTGAAAAGCGATGCCCGCCAGCAAAAAAGCGGCGGGCACATGGGCGATGAAGTAGGCCGGGCCGAGCGGGATGGCGTGACGAACTTGCAGCAAGACGGGCAACAGCCATGTGAGCAAAACCAACAAAATGGGAGCCGAGCGTCGCCGAATAGCCAGCCATGCGCAAATGCCGATGGCGAGCAGCATCAGCGCAATTTGGGCGGTATCAAGCCATGTCAACCACTCCGGTATTTGGCTACGCCATTCGCCGTAACGCTCGCCGGTAATATCGCTCAGGTGTGCGCCGCCCGTGTTCCATAACGCAAACTTGAACGAATCGAGGTCGAATTGGGCGGGGCGCTCTGCCGCGCCAGATGCACTGAACAAGGCTTGCACATTTTTAAAGCCTTGGGTGCGATCAAAATTGAGATACGCGCTGGCGATGATGAGTAAGGGCAAAAACGCAAAGATCAACGCCGGTAAGCGCACCCGCCGTCGCCCCATCCACAAGGCCAGCCCCAGCACCGGCAAAAAATAAATGCCCGACAAATGCGACCCGACTAGCCCAGTAAAACCCCAGCCGAGCAGCAACACGCCCCAATTGACCACCCCCAGACGCGAGGCGGCAGGCGATATAGATGGCGCATTGAGTGCCATCATGCCCAGCAGCATGATGCTGGTGAAAATGGGTTGCGGCGTCAGCCAAGTGTGGCGGGCAAACTCGATGGGCCAAGGCGCAACCGCATAAAGCAAGCCAGCCACAAAACCCGTCCAGCCGCCAAAATAGCGCCGCCCAATGTAATACACCAACCCAACGCTGACCACATCGAGCAAAGCATGATAGGCCACGATCCACAAAAAATCTTTGCTAACCAAGTAACCCAGCGCCATCACATACACATATACCGGCGGGTGATTGGCGACCGAGCCGCTGTAGGCGGCGTGTGCCAGCCATTGGCCTTGCAGCACCTCTAACGCCAGCTTGAGCGAAATCAGCTCGTCATAGCCAATCTGCACCCAAGCCAAATCCCACAATCGCAGCGCGGCAGCGAGCAAAAGCAGAAAGCCGACCGGGAGAGTGGAGAGTGGATAGTGATAGTGGATAGTGAGTAGTGACCGCATCAATTTAGTATTAGTAAACAACATGTTTTTCTATCCACTATCACAATCCACTATCACTATTCACTATCACTATCTACTATCACTATTTCGGGGCAAGCAGCATTGGCATCATGACTTCGGTGCCGACGGTGGTGGCAGATGCGCCAAACCATACCCATTCGCCGGTCGTATTTTGGCGCATAAAGCCGCTGGTGATGACAGGCTTGACCTCGGCTGTGCCGCGTGAACGGGCGACACAGAAATCATCTAGGTCGAGGTAACCGGTGCTGCTGGCCTTGTGCGCCCAAATAACGCCGATGGCGGCATTGGTGGGAGCGGTGGATTCTAAGGTGTATGAGAAATAACGACTGGCTGACGTGCCCGATGTGGGCGGTGGAATATTCACGGTGGCATTGCTGCCCACCTGTCGCCAATCGGCATCGAAGAAGCTCAGGCCAAGTTTGGCATTCGACGCGCCAAAGCGCAGTCGCGCCCATCCCGTCGCCACAAATTTATCCGCCGGATTGACATAAAAACGTTGTCCAATCCCACCCGCCAGTGTCCCAATTTGCATGGCTTTGCTGTCGGTGCGACCCGCTGGCAACAATTGCAACACGCTATCGTCCCAAATATCCCAGCCATCGTATGATTCCTCGAAACCGGCATTGACAAGGCGGTTTGAGGCGGCAGTGCAAGTATTGGCATTGTTCACGCTGGGTGCATTAACGCTTGTGCGCGGGTAAACATCACGATAAGCATTGGTGGTAAAAATGCCGTCGCTCACATCCAAATAAATCCGATAGAAAATCTCATTATCAGGATGCCCATCTTTGGGGATAGTGAATGAGCCGTTGTTGATGCCGCTCTTGGGCAAAAGCACCGGATGCGAATGCTCGCCGTGAATCATCCGCACCGACCACACAAACGCGCTATCGGGCAATACGCCCTTTTCGGGATCAGAAGCAGCGCCGCTAAAACGCACGGTTTCGCCTGCGGTGGCCTTGCTGCCATCCACTGGGAATGTGATATTCACCACCGGCGGCTTGTTGCTCAACACGGTCAAAATGGCCTCGGCGCTGGTGGTGCTGCCTGCAAAATTCGACACCACCACGCGATAACGCGCCCCATTGTCAGACAGCGTCATGCCGGGCGTTGTGTAGCTTTCTTCGGTCGCGTCTCGAATATCCACCCCGTTCTTCTGCCATTGATATTTGAGCGTGCCTTGCCCGCCCGCATTAACTTTAAAGGTCGCCGACGCACCCGCCGATACCGTTTGGTTGCTGGGCTGCGTGATGACGTTCGGGATGGGGCTTGCGCCAAAGAAAATTTTATACACCGCGCCGGTTTCATATACCGTATAGCCCGCCACCGCGTTGGTTACGCCACGCGCCAGCAGGTAAATTGCGCCATCGGGGCCAGTTTGCATGTTCACAATGGCAAAGCCTGAAATATCGCTTGCGAAGAGCTTGACATTATTTGGCTTTTGCGGGTCCATCATGCGGATCCAGTCGTTGCAAAAATCGGCGAAGAAATATTTGCCGACATACTCTTGCGGAAATTGCACGACTGGCGGCTCATAAAATGTGCCGCCAACGATGGCGCAGCCCTTTTCGTTGTCATTTGCGCCATGCGGATAAGTGAAAAGCGGGCTGATGAACGGACTGGGCGCATAGCCTTCGTAGCTCGGCCAGCCATAATTGCCGCCCGCCACCACCTCGTTCACTTCTTCAGTCGTGGCATCGCCCACATCGTTCACAAAAATCTTACCGGTTGTGCGTTGAATTGCCAATGTAAACGGGTTGCGGAAACCCATCGCAAACACAGCCGGACCGCGCCCACCAAATTGGCGGAAGGGGTTATCGCCCGGCGGCGAGCCGTCTGAATTGAGGCGCAAAATCTTGCCGCCAGTGCTCTGCGGGGCCTGTTGGTTTGCGCCGTTCGACTCGCCCGACGCAATATACAGCTTGCCATCGGGGCCAAAGGCGAGCGAACCGCCCACATGCAAATTTTGCAGCAAGTCATCCATCTCATAAATCACCTTTTCGCTGTTGGCAACACCCAAATTGCCCACTACCTTAAACCGCGAAACAATATGGCGGGTCGTTGGCGAAGTGACGGTGTAGGCCAAATACATATAGCCGTTGTTGGCAAAATCGGGGTCAAGCGCGATGCCAGTCAACCCGCGTTCCCAGTCGGGCGAGGTGGTCACTTTGAGCACGGGTGTTGGCACAAGCACGCCGCCTTGAATAACACGCACCGTGCCTTCTTGCTGGGTCACAAAAATGCGCCCATCATTGGCGATTGCCATCGAGGTGACATTTGCCAACCCACTAGCGACTTGGGCGATGCCAAAACCATTGGGCAAACTGGCTGTGGCCTGAATCGGTTGCAAGTTGAGAGGAGCCGTGAGCAACGCAATGCCTAAACTAAAGGCAAAAATAAGCTGCGAGACCGGCTGCGCTGGTTTTAAGCGAGTCGTGAACATAAAAAGGTTATTAATTTTAGGGCATTGTGCTCAAAACAAGTGTTGCCTCGGCACTGTTGGGGCGCTGACTTAGTAAAAAACGGGTAAAAACAGCCCAGTTTCAACGTATTACTAACTATACTGCATATTGGCTTAATCATTTTCATAACTTAATGTGGTCAAATGTTATGCCCTCGTAATATATGTGGCTGACCTCGGCGCAGGTTAAATGATAGCTGAGAATGGGATGATAAAATGCCCTTATGACAAAAGTAGGAGACTTTTTATGGATTTATTAAATTTAAGCGGTTTTTTAGTTTTCGTAACCGTATTGATCGTGCTTGATTTGTGGCTCTTTCAGCGCACGCAACACGAAATTACGTTGCGGCAGGCAGGTGTGATGAGCGCATTTTGGGTGGCATTAGCGCTGGCCTTTAACGCTTATGTCTTTGTTACACGCGGACAAACGGCTGGTATCGAATTTTTTACAGGCTGGCTGCTTGAACAATCACTCAGCGTTGACAACTTATTCGTATTCTTAGTTGTTTTTACCTTTTTTGATGTTGATCAAAAGTATCGTCGCCGTGTGCTCACATGGGGCATTATTGGCGCAATTGTGCTGCGCTTTATCTTTATCGCGCTAGGGGTTGAGATTGTTAGCCGATTCCATTTTGTCATTTATTTGTTCGGCGCATTTTTGCTTTATACAGGCATTAAATTAGCCAAGGCTGGGGACGATGACGAGATGGACATTGAACGCAATCCGGTGGTGCGTTTTGCCAAGCGATTTATTCCGATGACAGATACCTATCATCAAGAAAAATTTTTTATCATGGAAAACGGCAAGCGTTTTGCTACCCCGTTGCTGTTGGTATTGTTGGTGATTGAATCTACGGATGTATTATTTGCTGTGGATTCAATACCGGCTATTCTTGGCATTACTCGTGATTCATTTATTGTGTTTACATCAAATATTATGGCGATTTTGGGCTTACGCGCCATGTATTTCTTGTTGGCAGGTGTAATGGACAAATTCTATTACCTGAAGTATGCACTCTCTGTCATTCTAAGCTTTATTGGTATAAAAATGTTAACCGAGGATTGGTTGCTCGAAGGGATTTTTCATATCCACAAAGAACAATTAGTCGTCTTTACGCTCGTGTTTATTTTAGCTACCCTCACGGTTGCAATTGTCTTGTCGCTCATGCGCAAAACAGAATCGCCAAAACATTAAGCCAATCAACAAACAAACAAGTATTTCAAACCCCTGCCGATTTCAGCGCGAAATCGGCAGGGGTTTTGTTTTGGCAAATGCGTCATTTGTTGATGCACCCGCTTAGCACGCGAATGCCCGCTTGTTCAAGGCCACTGCGCAAAAAATGGGCGCGGGCGGCGGCGCCGGGGGTATCGCCGTGCAAACAAACTGTGTCGGCCTGAATGGGCACACGCTGACCGTCGTACGAGCGCGTATAGCCTTCGGTCACCATACGAATGACTTGGGCCAGCGCTGTGGCGTTGTCTTCGATCATGGCGCCGGGCAACTTACGGTTGCGCAGCGAGCCATCGGCCTCGTAGGCGCGGTCGGCAAAGGCTTCTTGGGCCACACGCAAACCAGCCCGCTGACCCGCCGCCACCAGCGGCGACCCCGCCAAGGCCACAAAAACCAGCCGATCATCAAACGCAGCAACGGCATCGGCAATGGCTTGGGCGATGGGTGGCGTGACCGCCGCGTAGTTGTATAACGCGCCGTGTGCTTTGACATGCGCCAAACTTGCGCCTTCGACTTTGGCAATGGCATACAGTGCGCCAATTTGCGCCAATACGCTATTGAATACCTCGTCGGGTGTCATTTGCATCACCCGCCGCCCAAAGCCAATGAGGTCGGGAAAGCCGGGGTGTGCGCCAATGCTGACACTGGCTGCTTTTGCCAGCCGCACCGTTTGCCGCATCACATCGGGGTCGCCCGCATGTGCGCCACAGGCCACATTCGCCGAGCTAACATAGCGAAACATCGCCGCATCATCGCCCAATTCCCAACGCCCGTAGCTTTCGCCGCAGTCACAATTTAGGTCTATTTGCATGGGGCTATTTTATTCGCAAAGTAGCAAAGTGGCAAAGTGGCAAAGTGGCAAAGTAGAATTGCTTTTTTTGCCTCTTTGCTTCTTTGCCTCTTTCAAAAACTTCACGCAACTTGCTCTTGCTGCAAAGCCTTGAGAGCCAAAATGAGCAAGAGCGCGGTGCTGAGATCTCGGTGGGTTGGCGCAGGCGGCGCAGGCGGCGCGGGCATGGCTTGGGCCACGCGCTGCGCGTGCGCCAACTCAATCAAACGCAAGGCCAATGTCGAGTCTGGCGCAAGCTGCAAGGCTGGCAAAAAGCGTTGTTGCAGCATGTCCATGTCGGGGCAGCGCTCGTTCGATTCGAGGCGCGAAATGAGCGCGGCGCTGTAGCCGGTGACTTGGCCCAACTCAAGTTGGGTCAAGTCGGCCATGACGCGCAAGCGGCGCAACATTTCGCCAAAGGTGGTGGCATAGATCATTGTCATGATGTATTGATAAACGTAAAAAATTGCTGATTTAGAGAAACATAGCCACAATCTTGAGGGTGGCAATCGAACCGATCAACACCAATATGCAGGCAATCGGGTTATCGAAAAAGATCTCGATTAAGTCAATAGGGTTAAACACGCTATCTCTCCTGTGAGCGGGAAGTTCGCTTCTCGCCACAGGCTGATACTCCCCAAAAGCCCATGACGATTTCTCAACGATTGGTCTGAGCCATTGGGGCGCGAATCGCCCTTATTGATGATTAACGCAAGTTCGTCTCATTCGGCGCTTCATCTTTGGCTCGTGCAACAGCACACTAAACAGTTGGCTGAGTTCGCGCATTGCGTATCCGACGGTAGCAAATGCCGCCAAACCAACTTTGTGATCTCGTTTTTCGTTAAATAACGTTATGTGCATGTCAAAGCCTCCTGTTTAATTTTTTTTAAATTTTCAACACAACAAAAAACCCGCCTCGGTGATTATCCGAGGCGGGTTTGCGTTCCGTATTAGGGCTACATAGATGCTATGTAGACACCACCTCTGATTTATATTTCCAATCACTATTCACTTTTACAATTTGCGCCACTGGTTCGATACCGGCGACCATATCACCACTATTGCGATGCGTATACCCCCGACCTCCAGCAATGCTGGCGGTGAGCGATACGCACATGGCGACGGGTGAGCAAATGATCAAGTTCATCGGATGGATTAATTAAGCGGCGAGAGTATAAACGAAGATCGGGCGAATTGTCAAGGCTTTTGACAAACTTGTCAAATTTGTCAAGTTTGTCAAGTTGCCTCTTCACCAAACTCCTAGATTTCTCTAACGCGATTCCGATACTTTGGCGCAAAATACATGGAAATATTACGTATACTCAACCAACCAAGATAAGCCGATCAAGCAACAGACATCATGTTAAATTACGATAGATTTACCGAACGGGCGCAAGACGCGGCGCAACGTGCGTTAGAGGTTCTTCAGCGTTATGGGCACAGTCAAGTTGACACCGAGCATTTTTTCATAGCCATGCTAGAGCAACCAGACGGCATTGTGCGCCAATTGCTCGAGCGGATGAATATTGATGTGGCGGTGGTATCGGGCAAATTGGATGATGTGCTGAAGCAAGGTTCGCGCTCAAGCGTGTATGGCAGCGGGCAGGCGCAGGTCTTTATCACCCCTCGGCTAAGGCGCATCGCCGAGATCGCCAGCGAAGAGGCCAACCGCTTCAAAGATGAATTTATCAGCACCGAGCATTTGCTATTGGCGATGACGTCGGAGCGCAATACGCCCAGCGCCCGTATCTTGTCAGAATACAAGATTACCAAAGACCGCGTGATGGACGCCATCAAAGATTTTCGCGGGGGGCAACGGGTGACCGACAAGCAGGCCGAGACCAAATATCGCACGCTCGAAAAATTCTCACGCGATCTCACCCAAATGTCAAAAGATGGCAAACTTGACCCCGTGATCGGGCGCGACCAAGAGATTTTGCGCGTGGTGCAAGTGCTGGCTCGCCGAACCAAAAACAATCCGGTGCTGATCGGTGAGGCCGGTGTGGGCAAAACCGCCATCGCCGAAGGCTTGGCCCAGCGCATTATTAGCGGCGATGTGCCCGACATGCTGCTCAACAAAAAGGTGATCGCGCTCGATATGGCAAGCCTCGTGGCTGGCTCGCGCTTTCGCGGTGATTTTGAAGAGCGCCTCAAGCAATGTATGGATGAAGTGCTGCGCAGCCAAGGCGAAATCATTTTGTTTATGGATGAGCTGCACAACGTGGTGGGCGCGGGCAACAGCAGCGGCAGCATGGACGCGGCCAATATCATGAAGCCAGCCTTGGCACGGGGTGAATTGCGCTGTTTGGGCGCAACCACGCTCGACGAATACCGAAAATACATCGAAAAAGACAGCGCCCTTGAGCGCCGTTTTGCGCCGGTGTATGTCGAAGAGCCAAGCCAAGAAGACACGATCAAGATGTTGATGGGGTTGCGTGGGCGCTATGAGGCGCATCACAAATTGAAGATCGCCGATGACGCTATCGTCAGCGCGGTGCAATTGTCGTCACGCTATATCACCGACCGGCATTTGCCCGACAAGGCCATTGACCTGATGGACGAAGCCGCCGCCAAATTGCGGGTGCAGCTTTATACCACCTCGCCAGAGCTAAAAGCCAAGCAAATCGAGCTAGACAAAATGCGGCAAATGGAAGAAGACGCCGCCATGAATGCCGATTATCAGGGCGCGGCACAACACAAAATGCAGCGGCTGCGCATTCAAAACGAATTTGAAACCTTGCGCGAGACATGGCTAAAAAATAATCAGCTTGACGAAGTGGTGGATACGGCAGATGTCGCCAGCGTGGTTGCGCAATGGACGGGGATTCCGGTGACGCAGATGATGGAAACCGAAAACCAAAAACTGCTACAAATGGAAGACCGCCTGCGCGAGCGCGTGATCGGGCAAGACGAGGCCATCAAGGCCATCAGCGAAGCCATTCGCCGCGCCCGCAGCGGGCTAAAGGACCCCGACCGACCGATTGGCTCGTTCATTTTCCTTGGCTCGTCGGGCGTGGGCAAAACCGAGCTGGCCAAAGCCTTGGCGTGGTTTTTGTTTGAAGATGAGACGGCGCTGGTGCGGGTGGACATGAGCGAATATCGTGAGGGGCATACGGTCAGCCGTTTGTTTGGCGCACCGCCGGGCTATGTTGGCTATGACGATGGCGGGCAATTGACCGAGAAAATTCGCCGCCGCCCGTATCAGGTGGTGCTGTTTGACGAAATCGAGAAAGCCCACCCGGATGTGTGGAATTCGTTACTGCAAGTGCTTGATGATGGGCGTTTGACCGATGGGCAAGGCCGCACCGTCAACTTTAGTAACACCGTCATCATCATGACCAGCAACCTCGGCACCGAGTTTGTCAAGCGCGGCGGGGCGCTGGGCTTTATCAAGGGCGACAGCGAGGCGGCGGTGGTAGAAACACGCAAGATCGAAGATGCGCTCAAGCGCAATTTCCGGCCCGAATTTCTAAACCGCATTGACGAAGTGATTATCTTCTCGCCGTTGTCGCTCGAAAATGTTGAGCGCATTGTGAAACTGCAAATTCACGATGTGCAAGAGCGGCTTAAGGAGAAGGGCGTGAAGATTGAACTCACTGCCGCCGCCAGCAAGTGGCTGGCGCGTCAGGGCTACGATCCGCAATTTGGGGCGCGTCCGCTGCGCCGCGCCGTGCAAAAATTCATCGAAGGCCCGCTCAGCATGGAATTGCTGACCGGCAAATTTAAGCCCGATGATGTGGTGCTGGTTGACGTGGAAGCAAGCGAGAATGGCACTGAGCCAAAGAAGCTGATTTTCAAACCCGTCATCGAAGGCGAAGTTGCTTCGGTCTAGCTGACAACTCAATGATGAAACGTGTAGAGGCGGGGCCCTTACCCCCCCCCCCCCGGTTTTGGGGGTATATTTTGTTTAGCGCCCCCACCCGGCGCCAACAGCTGGGGGGGGGGCTGGGGATAAAAACGGGGGGGGGGG
>JAHBAL020000203.1 GCA_018500105.2 Anaerolineae bacterium | reverse complement strand
GTGCTGAGCGCCTGTGCCGCCCCCACCGCCGCGCCGGCCAAACCGGCTGAACCCGCCAAACCTGCCGCGCCTGCCGCCAACGCCCCGGCAGCGGCCCCCGCCGCCTCGACCGGCAAAAAGTTGACCGTGCTTTGCACCGTCACCGAAGAATGGTGCACCGTGCAAACCAAGGCGTTTGAGGCCAAGACCGGCATCAAGACCACTTATGTGCGCTTGAGCAGTGGTGAGGCCGCCACCAAGTTACGCGCCACCAAGAGCAACCCCGAATATAGCGTGTGGTGGGGTGGCCCCGCCGACGGCTTCGTGTCGGCCAAGCAAGATGGCGTGCTCGAGGCATACAAGTCGCCCAATGCGGCCAAGATCAGCGACAAGCAAAAAGACGCAGATGGTTTCTGGACCGGTGTATATGTTGGGGCTTTGGGCTTTTGCTCGAATCAAGAAGAATTGAAAAAAGTTGGTTTGCCCACCCCAAGCAGTTGGGATGATTTGCTCAGCGACAAGCTGAAGGGCAAATTTAGCATTGCGCACCCCGCCACCAGCGGCACCAGTTACACGACCGTATGGACGCAAATGACGCTCAACGCTTTTGATGAGGCCAAGACCTTGGCTTACTTCAAGAAGTTGCACCCGAATGTGTTTCAATACACCAAGAGCGGCGTGGCCCCAGCCCAAACCGTCGGCAAAGGCGAAGCCGCCGTCGGCATTGTGTTTTCGCATGACTGCGTGGCCGCCATTGACAGCGGTTTCAAGGATTTGGTCGTGAGCTTCCCCAAGGAAGGCACGGGCTATGAAATCGGTGGCATGGGCTTGGTGAAGGGTGGCCCCGAACCCGCCGAAGCCAAGATGTGGATTGACTGGGCGCTCACCCCCGAAGCGCAAGAATTGGGCGGGCAAGCCAAGGCGTATCAATTGCCCACCAATCCCGATGCCAAAGTTCACCCCCGCGCTGTCAAACTAAGCGAAATCAAGCTCGTCGAATACGATTTCGACAAAGCTGGCAAGGCCAAGAAAGACCTCGTCGCCAAGTTCGAAGAGCAAATTGCGACGCAACCCAAATAGGAAGTATTAAGTTGAAAGTGCTAAGTGTGCTTCAATTCCTCAGCACTTAGCACTTAGCACTTTTAACTTAACACTCTGATGATGGTATACTAATCTCACTGTGACGAAATTTGTTTGCTTTGCCACAATGATGATGCCCGGCGTAATCATGCGCGCGGGCTAATGCAGTGTTGTTCAGCGACAAAGGTCGCAAAGCGAAAAAATTCTGATCAGCAAATTATTGCATTAGTGAAGTTAGCCGTCCGCGCACAACGCGGGCGGCTTTTTTTTTAGTAAAAAGTAGAAAGTGAAAAGTGGAAAGTAAAAGGAATAATGATTGCTTTGCACTTTGCACTTTGCACTTTGCACTTTGCACTTATTAAGAGAGGTAAATCATGGACAATATTTTGGTGTGTGTGGCATGGCCCTATGCCAATGGCGACCAGCACGTGGGGCATATTGCTGGGGCATATTTGCCGAGCGATATTTTTGCGCGATTTCAGCGGTTGAAGGGCAACCGCGTGGTCATGGTGAGCGGCAGCGACTCGCACGGTACGCCGATTGTGGTGCGAGCCGATAAAGAAGGAACAACCCCACGCGCGGTGTTCGAGCATTTCCACGAGCGCTTTTTGCAAACATGGCAAACCTTGGGCATCACGTTTGATCTTTATACCCATACCGATACCGAAAATCATCACGCCATTGCCCAGCAGATGTTCACACGCTTGCAAGAGAATGGCTATCTGTATCCGGCCAAGCAAAAGCAAATTTTCTCGGTCAAGCAGCAAAAATTCTTGCCCGACCGCTTGGTGGAAGGCACCTGCCCAATCTGCGGCTATGACAAAGCCCGCGGCGATCAATGCGATACCTGTGGCAACTTGCTCGATGCGATTCAGTTGATCAATCCACGCAATCGCAATGTCGAAAATGACACGCTGGAAATCCGCGAAAGCGAGCATTATTTTTGGGATCTGCCAAAATCGAGCGAAGACATAACCCACTATTTGAGCGGCAAAGACAGCTATTGGCGGCCTCAGGTGCTCAATTTTGCGCGTAATTTTGCCAAAGACCTTAATCCCCGCGCCTTCACCCGCGATCTGACATGGGGGATTCCCATCCCCGTGCCAAACAGCGAAGGCAAGTGCATTTATGTGTGGTGGGAGGCGGTGCTGGGCTATCTTACCGCCACTGTCGAGTGGGCCAAGGTGACTGGGCAGCCAGAGGCATGGAAAGAATTTTGGTATGCACAACCCGATGATAACCGTGTAAAAATTTACAACTTTATCGGCAAAGACAACATTTTGTTTCACACGGTGTTGTGGCAAGGCATTTTGTTTGGGATGCAGCATTTGGTCGGGGCCGACGCGCCGCGCCCCGACGACGCGCCCATTTTTAAACAGCCTTACGATGTGCCGGCCAACCAATACCTCAATTTTGGCGGGCAAAAATTTAGCAAGAGCTTGGGTGTTAGCCTCGACGCGCTCGATTTGGCCCAAAAATATGGGCCAGATGCGGTGCGTTTTTACTTGACCAAAGTGATGCCCGAACAGCGCGACGCCGAATGGAGTTTTGACGGGTTTGTGCAGGCCAACAATGGCGAGCTTTTGGCGAAATGGGGCAATTTGGCGCAACGCACACTCAGCCAAATTTGGAAAAATTTTGGCGGGGCGATTCCACAGCCGAGCGAATTGACCGAGGCCGATCAAGCCTTGATTGCCAGCAGCGAACGCGCATTTGAGACCGTCGGCGAGGCGCTGAACAATGTGAGACTGCGCGAGGCGCTTAATTTGGTGATCGAGTTGGCGACCGAGGCCAATGTTTACATTGACCAGCAAGCGCCTTGGAAGATGATCAAGACCGGCGACGAAGGTCGCGCCCGCGCTGGCACGCAATTGTATGTGGCGGCCCGCGTCATTGATTCGCTCAGCGTGTTGTTCTCGCCGTTTGTGCCGCATTTGTGCGAAGCCGTGCGGGCGCAATTGGGTTACGCCACCCCGCTGTTTGGCAAGCAATACACCCAGCTTGAGCATGAGGCCACCCGTGATCATTTGGCGCTACGCTATGATGGCGACGGCGCGGCTGGTCGCTGGCAACCCAGCCAACTTGCGCCGGGGCAGCGCCTTGGCGGCGAGCCAAAAGGCTTGGTGGCGAAGATTGAGGTGAAGTAGTGGCAAGCCTCACCCCTCCCCTAACCTCCGCTCCCGCTTGTGGGAGCGGAGGTTAGGGGAGGGGTGAGGCTAATTGTGTTGGGGATTCATTCGCCGTTTCGTCGCCAATTTACCAAATATGCGGTCGGTTAGGCCAGCAACACCTTCTCCACCACCCAACAACACTGCGCGGCACGGGCTATGCCATCCGCTACTCGCCAAGCAACCGCTGTGCCGCCTGATAGGGGCTGAGTTGGCGCTGTGTGACTTGGTCGGTGAAACTGTCGGCACGATGCCGAACGAAGCGTTGGCGTACCAGTTCCTCAGCCGTTTTGAGAATGCGCGATTCGGCGATCATGCGTAATCGGTCTTGGATGCGACCCGATGAATGCAGATAATCGTGATGCGTTTGGATGGTTTTGAGCAATTCATCTATGCCTTTGCCGGTTTCACCGCTGGTTCCGACGACGGGCGGCATCCAATTGGGGTCACGCGGCATATCGAGCATGAGCATGGTTTTTAGGTCGGCAATGGTGCGTTGGGCGTCGGGTTTGTCGCATTTGCTCACCACGTGAATATCGGCGATTTCGAGAATGCCGGCCTTAATGGCCTGAATATCATCGCCCAAGCCGGGCGCAGACACAACTAATGTGCTGTGCGAGGCCCGCACGACCTCCACTTCATCTTGCCCCACCCCAACGGTCTCAATGATGACCAGTTCGTAACCGGCGGCATCCAGCACATCCACCGCATCGAGCGCAGCGCGGCACAGCCCGCCCAATGAGCCGCGAGTTGCCATGCTGCGGATGAATACATTGGGGTCGCCGGATAATTCATTCATCCGAATGCGGTCGCCCATAATGGCCCCGCCGCTAAACGGGCTGGAGGGGTCTATGGCGACGATGCCGATGCGCCGCCCAGCGTGCCGAGCCGCAATTGTCAATGACTTGACCAAGGTGGATTTGCCGCTGCCCGGCACGCCCGTGATGCCAATAATGTGCGCTTTGCCGGTGTGCCGATAGAGTTCGGTCATTGCGGGGCGACATTCATGATCACCCGCTTCGGCGCGGGTGATCAGCCGCGCCACATCACGTTGCCGCCCAGCCAACACGCCGGGGATGAGTTCGAGGGAAGGGATCATTGGGGGAGAAGAATGAGTAATGAGTAACGAGTAACAAGTAGGTGATTCACTACTTGTTACTCGTTACTCATTACTCATTATTTAACGTTGTCCGCGTGCTTCGACGAGGGCGCGGACGCTATTGACGATGGTGTCGGGGGGGGTGTCTTGCAAAAAGAGGTCGGCAATGCCCATTGACTTGAGCGCCACGGCATCGGCATCAGGGATGACGCCGCCGCCGATGACGATGATGTCTGTCGCATCTTTTTCTTTGAGCAAATTCAAAATGCGGGGGAAATGCGTCATATGTGCGCCAGACAACATGCTGACGCCGATGACGTCAACATCTTCTTGAATGGCAGCGTTGACCACATCTTCAGAGGAGCGGTGGAGGCCGGTGTAGATGACATCCATCCCAGCATCACGCAAAATTCGCGCCACCACTTTTACCCCGCGATCATGACCATCTAACCCAACCTTGGCAATGAGAACACGAATAGGTGCTTGCATTTTTGTTAAAAGTTGAGAGTTGAGAGTTAATAGTTAAGAGTTGAGATCGCCCGACCTTCAACTCTTAACTATCAACTCTCAACTCTTAACTCTTTATGGTTGAACTTCAAAAATGGCTTCAACCTCGACGGCGTAATTGTCGGGGATAACCATGCCGACGGCGCTGCGGGCGTGGCGACCGGCCTCGCCAAATACTTCGAGGAACGTGTCGCTTGCGCCGTGAATAACGCCGGGCGTGTTGGTGAAATCGGGGCTAACGTTGACCATGCCGAGCACTTTGACCACTCGCACCACGTTTTCGATGCCGACCAACGAGTGAACCGCACGGATGCAGCCCAACGCACATAGTTTTGCGCCTTCGTAGCCTTGTTCAACAGTCAAATCTTGCCCGACTTTGCCTTTAATTTGCACATCGCCCCAGCGCGAAACTTGGCCGGACGTGTAGACCAAATTGCCGCTGCGCACCGCGCCCATCAATCGGCCCATATTTAATTCGACTTTTTCGAGCGTATAGCCCATTTGTTGGAGTTTGCTTTCGTAAGACATAGTTAAAATTATTGTGCTGACGCCTCGAACATTGCGAGGAGCAAGTTGTCGGTGGGCACATAGTTATCGGTTAACAAGAAATTTGCATTGGCGGCAACGGCTTGCATATCGGCATCGCTGACCAACCAATTGTTGACATTAGGGGTGTCGTCTTCGCCATAAATGCGAACGAAGGCAGGCACGTCGAGCGGTTGATTGGTGGCAAGAATGATATAGGTGCTGCGCACCAGTGTTTTCCAATCGCTGTCGGTGGGCACAAAATAAATGTGTTTGAAGGTTTGCTTGAGGGTGCGCAAAAACGCGCCGACAAAGGGCTGCTGCTGTCCGTCAATCAAATTGAGCATGTAAATGCCATCGTCGGTGAGATGCTGCGCAATGAGTTGGTTAAATTCGAGTGTGGTCAGATGATATGGCACAGAGAAATCGTTAAAAGCATCGCCCGCGATCATGTTGTATTTGCGATTGGCCGGCAAATTTGCCAAAAATTGGCGGGCATCTTCGCTGGCCGATTTGATGCGTGTGTTACGCTCGAGGCCGAGACGATCATAGGCGGTCTCGGTCACGCCGGGGTCAATTTCAACCACATCAACGGCAGCATTCGGGTAAACCGCCTCGACAAACATCGGCAAGGTGTAACCGCCGCCGCCGATGAACAGCGTATCGAGTTTGGTGTAGCGCGGCTGCATATATTCAAGCACTTCGGCACCAATTTGCTCATACACATAGCGAAGTTTGCGCGGATTGTTAATGGCGGTATAGCTGTGCACCAAGCGGTCGAGCGTCAAGACCTGATAGGTCGTGCCATCGCGCACATCTTCGCGCACCCGAATGCAAAAATAGTTGGTTTCGCGGTAACACGGCGAGGCCATCACCGATTTTGCGGGGGTAAGCAAAACGCTGCCGGCGACCAAAATGCCCACCACCGCCGCGATGCCAGCGGCGCGAGTCGTGCGGCTTGTCCATTGGCCCAACAAAATGCCCAACATAATGAGCAAAATGCCTGTACCGAGCAAAATGCTGCGGGTTCCAAACCATTGGATAAGGTAAAACCCAGTCAAAAATGTGCCAAAAATGCTGCCCAATGCCGACATGGCGTAAATGCGACCGATTAGGTTGCCGCTTTTGCTCAAATCTTGCAACGATAATTTGACGACCAATGGCGAAATTGTGCCGAGCAAAACGCTGGGCAAGAAGAACAAACTCGAAATATAAAACACCATCCGCGCAATGAGCGGCAACCCGCCAACAGCGCTCATCAGCCCTTTTTCACCGAGGATGCTCACCATCCCCAAAACGCTGATGCTGCCTAGGCCCGCCAAAATAAACAGCGTGCCAAGCAAACGCCGCGAGGCGTAACGATCTGCCAATTTGCCGCCGACATAATTGCCGAGGCTCATGCCCGCCAAAATGATGCCGATGATGCTGGTCCATGTATACAGCGAGACGCCAATAAAGGGCGCAACGATGCGCCCGGCCACCAATTCGATGACCATAATGCAGGCGTTGCTGATGAACACAATGAGGCTTGGCTGCCAAAGCCAGTCTTTTTTAGATTTAGATGAAGATGAGGTCATGGGGCGTATTATCCATCAATGACAACTTTGCTTAGGTCGTCCTTATTTTCGGGGTATTTCATGTCGAGTTTTTTCAGCATGTTGACCAACACGCTCGAAATCACCAAATCTCGATACCACTTTTTATTGGCCGGAACAACATACCAAGGTGACCATTCGGTGCTGGTTTTGCTCAATACGTCTTCGTAGGCTTGCATATAGTTGTCCCACAAAGCACGCTCTTTTAGATCACCCACGCTAAATTTCCAGTGCTTCTCCGGGTCGTCGAGGCGGGCTTGCAGCCGTTCCTTTTGCTCATCTTTGCTAATATGCAAGAAAAACTTGAGCACAATTGTGCCTTCATCTGACAACAAACGCTCAAAATCGTTGATATGGTCAAAGCGTTTTTCCCAGCGATCTTGCGGCACAAGATTGTGTACCCGCACCACCAACACATCTTCGTAATGGCTGCGATTAAAAATCACGATTTCGCCCTTGCCGGGCACTTGCGAATGCACCCGCCACAAATAATCGTGGGCCAACTCGACCGCAGACGGCACTTTGAATGGCACAATGCGCACGCCCTGCGGGTTAACGCCATCAAACACATTGCGAATGACGCCATCTTTGCCGCCGGTGTCCATCGCTTGTAGCACAATCAACACCTTGCGTTTGCCTTCGGCATAAAGCAACTCTTGCAGGCTTTCGATTTCGGCATTCAGCTTGGCAAGACGCTTCTTACCGTCCTCTTTATTGCCGTTAAACTCGCTGGCGTCGTTAGGATCAAAATCCTTCAAATTTACTTTTGTATGGGGGCGAATGCGGTATTTATCCATATGCGTTGACGTAAGTATAAACGCTCAATCTAATGGTCAATGGTAGTCGAGAATGTTTAAGCTGAGAATTGGTGCATAATGAAGGAACATTTGTTTTATCTCGTTAATCATTAACCATTAACCATCATGCGCCCTAAAATGCCCCACAAACCACATCATCCGATTATCCAAGTGTTGCTTTTCTTGTGCTTGGCCTGTATTGGGTTGATGGTGGTGACGGCGTTCGGCGTGATTCGATTCAACCAAGACACGTTGCGCGTCAGTTTGCCATTTTTACCCACCCGGCTTTCGCCGACATGGTTGATATTGGGCGGGATGTTGTGTGTGCCGATGGTGGCGCTGGCAGTGCTGCGCATGATGTTATGGCTGATCGAAGATCAACGCTATCGCATCCTCAACTTCGGGCAAATTGACCGTATGGATGGGCTAGATTTTGAACATTATGTGGCGCGGCTGTTAAGTCATCGCGGCTATCGCACCCACGTCACCCCCGGCTCAAATGATTATGGGGTAGATGTCGTAGCCGAACGTGGCAGCGAGCGATTTGCCGTGCAAGTGAAACGTTACAAAGGCAAAGTATCGCGCCGTGCCGTTAGCGATGCTGTCGGCGCGATGCGTCATTACAACTGCAACCGCTGTATGGTCGTCACCAATTCATATTACACCGATGATGCGCAAGTGCTGGCCGATACTAATCATTGCGTCTTGGTTGACCGCGACGAGTTGTCGAGCTGGATCAGCGCCTATAAAACCGGCGCGAGCGGGGCATGGGCGCTGAAAAATACCCCCACTTATGGGGTTTGGATCGCCAATGCCTTTATCTTGCTGCTTACCTTAGCCACGCTTTACAGCTTAGTTGCTTTTTTGCTACCGCATACCAGCGTATTGGGGTTTGCTTTGGGGAATGGGCAAACCGCCAGCGGCGACGCTCGCCCACCCATTTTTGCCCCACAGTCAGGGATAACTTCTGCCGCGATTGAGCAAGTTTGGGTCGAGCCAAATGTCATCGAAAACGGCGTGCGTGGTCTAAATATCCATGTGCGCTTCAGCATCGCCAATGCCAAAGGGATGCCTCATTTGCTCGTGCTGCATTTCAGCAACGCCAACAAGGCCACTCATCTGCCCAATAGCGTGATTGAGCGCTCATTTTCGCCCGATCAAAATTCGCAGCATTATGGCGACAGCCTCATTTTTGTGCCATTTGACCAAGCTGTGGCCTCACTTAGCAAAGCACAAAACAAATACAGTGGTTTTGTCAAAGCCCAAATTGTGCAAGCCAGCGACCGTCGCATATTGGCGCAATCGGGCGATGTGGCGGTTAATTTGAACTAAAGCGACATATTGGTATTTTGAAAATGCTAATTTAAACGATGCGATTCGCTTGCCGGCACAGTTTCAAGCCAAGCTTGCACCTGTGCTAACGAAGTGAAATCGAGCAAGGCTTCGCCAAAATCAGCGAGTTGGGACGCGCTGAGGTGTTCGAGTTTTGCGGTAACGGGCACAGGAATTTGCCCAAATCGGCGGCGCAATTGGCGCTGTGTAATCTCGATCAAACCCATTTGCATGCCAACCTGCTTGCCTTCGATCAAACCGACCTGCTTGCCTTCGATCAAACCGACCTGCTTGCCTTCAGCCAAACCGACCTGCTTGCCTTCAGCCAAACCAACCTGCTTGCCTTCGGCTAAACCGACCTGCTTGCCTTCAGCCAAACCGACTTGCTTGCCTTCGGCTAAACCAACCTGCTTGCCTTCTAAGATTAATTGTTGTGCCACTGTCATCGTGCCCTCCTGTAATTGCTCGTCAATTTCTGTATTCATCACCTGCTCAAAATCAGCGCGGGTGAGATGGGTTGCACCAGTCATGATATATCGTAGCACAATTTGCACGGCCCGTTGCATTTGATCATGCGGCAACCCACGCAATCGCCGCAATATCTGTCCCAATTGCAACTGTATTTTATTGTCAAAAATATGCTTCATTGCGCCCAAGGCCGCATTCACCAAGCCATCTTCGCTCAACGACTTGTCGTCCAAAGCCGTGAGATCGAACAAATGATACTTAAAGTTGGGCACATACTGACGAATTGATTGCAACCCCGTCAGATCGAACAAACCATGCAATTGTTTGGAAATACGCCACCGACGGCGTCCGTGATACACCACCATCGGGAAAATGGCCGGTAAATGCTGCGCTCCTTGCTGCCGCAAATTATCTAAAATCTGCAATTCATAGCGCCAGAGTTGCAACGCCACCCATTTGTCGGGGTAGCTTTTGTGTTCGAGCAACAGGCAAATATAGGCTTCGCTCCCCTGTTTGAGCTTGGCCCGAAACGACAGGTCGGCGAAATGTTGACGCAGGTCTTCGTCTATAAAACCCGTATCAAATGCCTCAAGAGTTTCAAGATCGAGCAGGGCCACCAACTCAGGCGGCGCATGACGTTGAATGAGTTGCCGCGCATTGGCAGGGTCGGCGAAAACCTCTTTGAAGAAAGCATCGTGTGGATGATGCGGCACAGACGAAACAGCGGGTGACATGTACCCAGTATATTAGAAAATTAGGCGTAAATCGCCAGCCATTCGCCCACGCGCCGCTCCCAGCCAAACACGTCCCAAATGCGCTGTTGTGCGGCCTCGCCTAGTGATCGGGCGGCGCGGTCATTGTCCAGCATCCACAGCAAGGCTTGAGCAAAATCGTCTACATTGCCGGGCTGAGTAAGCAAACCGCTACGCTGATGCTCGACATAAACGCGATTCATACCGACATCACTCACGACCATAGGTTTGCCGCACACCATGTAATCAACCACTTTTCCGGCGCACTTGGCGCGATTAATATTGCTGTCCCTGTATGGATAAAGCGCAATGTCGGCGGCTACCATGCGTTGTAATACATCTTCGTGCGGCATAAACGAGTGAAATTCGACCGCGCCGCTGATATTGGCCTCTTTCACCATCGCCCGCAGCGACGGCATACCATCGCCCGTGCCGATAATGCACCACCGCAGCCGATGATGCGCTTGACTGACGCGCTCCATCGCCTGCACCGCCACATCCATATCGTGACCATTTGGCACAGTGCCGACATAAATGATGACCGGCTCGGCCCCCCAGCCGAAAAAATCACGCAGGGTGTGCCGAATGCGTTCCTGATCACCAATAAAACTGTGCAAACCCGAATCGGGACCATTCGGAAACAACGCCAATTTTGGCACATTCGGAGTGCATAATTCGTGCGTGCGCTGCATGAGGGCGTGGCTGGCGCAGGTCACCCCAGCCGCATTGCGCAAACACCAGCGCTCTTGCCACATCATCACTTGCTTTTGCAGCCAACCATACGGGTTCACATCCACCCAACCGCCCGCGCCTTCCCAGTCGTCATTATCCACAAAAATGGGGATGGTGCTGCGCTTCAATACGCGCAAAAGCCACATCGCCAACGCCCCCGGCCCCACCGGCTTAAACACATGAATCACGTCGGGTTGAATGGCGAGCACCCGCGCCGCTAATTTATTGGCTTGTTGCAAATAACCCAACGCCGAATTAGGATTGCTCCCCAATTTAACGTTTTCAACAGATACACCCGAATATAGCCAAACCTGCCCGCTATCGGCGACATTATCGTAAGGCGGGATGAGGATATTGACTTGATGCCCTTGCGCCACCAACGCCGTTGCAATGGGAATCATACGGGCGCTGACGGTTGCCTTGGGGGTGGTGGCAAATGGGGCAATAAAAACAATCTTCATCCTTCAGCTTTCATCCCTATAATCACCGGTTCGCCCCAAACGGCCCAAGTAAAACGATGCTCGCCGATGGCCTCGGTGCATAGCTCAAGCGAGATCACGCTGCCGGGGTCAATCGGCAACGGCACATTGAAGGTTTGCCATTGCTGCACATTGGTATGGGTTGACCACACTCGCCAGCCATTCATGCGCACCCGAAAAGCCACCAAGTTGTTGGCTGCCATGTGTGCGCCGTCTCGAATGGCAACACTAAATCGCAAATGCGGCGATGTCACATCCAGCGGCAAGGTTTGGGTATACGACACAATCGCTTCGCCTAAAACCGGCGGATGCGCCAAAATGCCCGCCCGGCTCTCGCCGCCCGCCACCGCAATACCCAAGCTGACATCCATGCCATTGGCATTGCCCGACGCGCTCACCCGTGCATGTTTGAATTGGTCAACGAGTGAAACTCGCCACGCTTGGGCGATGGGGATGCTGGGCGCGGCGGCCTGATCACGCTGCCACAACAAAAAGCGGGCATAGTCGGTCAATTTTGCCAAAGCGGCTTCATCCAGCGAATGGGTCAGTTCAATTAAGGCTTGCGTTTGCTTGTTCATGTTAGTTCGACAGCTTAAAATGCGCACACCATGCTGTTAATGGGCAACGCTCACATTCGGGTTTGCGGGCATGGCAAACCTCGCGCCCGTGTCGAATGATGTTCAAGTGAAATGGGCCTTGTGCCCCCGCTGGGCACAGCGCGTTCATAATGCCGTGCGCCTCATCAGCGCTCACCTTGGGGCCAATCATACCGATGCGCCCACTCACCCGATGAACATGGGTATCAACCGGAAAGGCGGGCATATCGTAGCAAAAAAGCAGCACAATAGCGGTGGTTTTTGGCCCCACGCCATTAATTGACATCAACCATGCTTGTGCCTCAGCCACCGGCATCTCGGCCAAAAAATCAATATTGAGCTTGCCGCGCTGCTGGGTAATGTGGCTCAGCGCCGCTTGAATACGTGGCCCCTTTTGATTCGCCAGCCCTGCCGGACGGATGGCGTCAACTACGGCCTCTGGGTCGGCATCGCGCACCTCTTCCCACGTGCGAAATCGCACCCGTAGCCGCGAATAAGCCAGATCACGATTGCCATCGTTGGTGTTTTGCGACAAAATGGTTGACACCAACTCACTCACGCCGTCCAATCTCGTCCATTTTGGCGTGCCGTAATACCTCAGCAACTCGTCATGCACCACCTGCGCAAGGGCTTTTTTGTCGTCCATTCATTTTTAGTTGAGAGTTAAGAGTTGAGAGTTGAGAGAAAATACTCTCAACTCTCAACTCTTAACTCTCAACTTCCTAGACTTTGCCTAACACAATCGAGGCATTTTGCCCGCCGAGGCCGAACGAGTTGGACATACCGATATTGACCTCGCGGCGTTGGGCCACATTGGGCACGTAGTTCATATCGCACTCGGGGTCTGGGTTGTCAAGATTAATGGTGGGCGGAATGATGCCGTGCTTGATCGTCATCACCGTGCTGATGGCTTCGATCGCGCCTGCCGCGCCCATTGCGTGCCCCGTCATAGACTTGATGCTGTTCATCGGGATGCTATAAGCGCGTTCGCCGAACAGTTTTTTCACACACTTGGTTTCAAGCGGGTCGTTGGTGTGTGTGCCAGAGCCATGTGAATTGATGTAATCCACCGCGTCTGTGCTCAATTGCGCATCTTCCAGCGCCCATTCCATCGCCCGAATGGCCCCGCTGCCGGTGGGGTCGGGGATGGCGATGTGATGCGCGTCGGATGACACACCCAGCCCCAACACCTCGGCGTAAATCCGTGCCCCGCGTGCCTTAGCGTGTTCATAATCCTCGACAATCAGCACCGCCGCGCCTTCGGCAAAGGCAAATCCGTCACGGTTAATATCGAATGGACGACATGCTTTGGTGGGCGTGTCGTTATATTTCGAGGCCAACACCCGCATGAGTGAAAACCCGACCAGCGCCCCGTCAATCCGCACTGACTCGTAGCCACCTGCAAAAACCATATCGGCGCGTCCGCGACGAATCATCTCCATCGCATCGCCAATAGCCTGTGTGCCTGCCGCACAAGCTGCCACCACCGTCGAGAGCGGGCCTTTGGCGTTGAAATATTTGCTGATGTGATGCCCCGGCATGTTGGGCAGCGACTGCGGCAAGCCAAACGGATTTACCCGTTTGTAGCCTTGGGTGTCGTATGAATGCAGTGCGTCATACGACAAATCGAAACCGCCAATGGCAGTGCCCATTACCACGCCCACTTTTTCGGCTTTGATATCGTTTCCGATGCGCAAACCCGAATCTTGCAAGGCTTCGTCGGCAGCCGCCAGCGAAAATTGCGAGCCACGCGCCATGCGCCGCGCTTCCTTCAAATCCACAATATTGGCAATTCGGCTCGACTCGAACCCGCGCACTTGTCCGGCGATGCGCACTGGCAAGGCGC
The DNA here is from genome assembly GCA_018500105.2 of Anaerolineae bacterium. Lineage (GTDB taxonomy): Bacteria > Chloroflexota > Anaerolineae > J036 > Brachytrichaceae > AQU-03. The sequence continues at coordinate 417 of JAHBAL020000203.1, read as the reverse complement.
TAACATCGAAGCCTTCGACAGCGGCGATGCCACTTCGCCCATTAATGAGGCCATCCCATGTGCTAGGCAAATCTAGACCAAGACAGGTGACCATGCCCATACCCGTGATGACAGCGCGGCGTGGACGATAGGCGACCGAGACAGCGGGGGCAGCAAGTGGCTCACGTTGTTGACGACGACTTAGGCCCTGTTGCGCCATTCGCGCCACCCGCCCAAACCCATTGCGCACCCTTGAAAATCGTTTAGTTCGTGACATCAGCTTTGGGCATGGCCTCCAACCCTTTCTCAATCGTTTCAATGACGCGATTTTCGATACATGAGGCCGCAACTTTAATGGCCGAGTAAATCGCACGGGCGTTGCTGCGCCCATGACCGATCACCACCACGCCGTCTACGCCCTGTCTCTTATACACATCT
>JAHBAL020000542.1 GCA_018500105.2 Anaerolineae bacterium | reverse complement strand
AGATGTGTATAAGAGACAGCGGTGGGTGTGTTGGCCTTCGATGCCGATTTGGCCGAGGCGTGGGGCAAGGCGGGCAAGGCGGTCATTTTGCTGCGCCCCGAAACCAAGCCCGACGATGTGCATGGTATGGTGGCGGCCAAAGGGATTTTGACCGCACGCGGCGGTGCGACCTCGCACGCGGCAGTGGTGGCGCGTCAATTTGGTATTCCGGCGGTATGTGGGGCCGATGCGTTGCAAATTGACCTTGTAGCTCGCATCGTCAGCACCGATAAGCATAGCTTGAAAGAAGGCGACCTTGTTTCGATTGACGGCGCGAAGGGCGAAGCGATGGTTGGGGCCATTCCGATGGTGGCGCCGAAGTATGAAGATCAGCCCGATTTGGTCACGCTGTTGGGCTGGGCAGATGAGATTTCGGCGCGTAAGACGCGCAAAGATGCCAAAGATCGTCCGACGCGCGGTCTGCAAGTGTGGGCCAACGCCGATTATCCGAAAGATGCGGTGCGGGCGCGGGCCTTTGGGGCGCAGGGCATTGGCCTGTGTCGAACGGAGCATATGTTCTTTGAAGAAGTGCGTTTGCCGATTGTGCAGCGCATGATTTTGGCGACCGACGAAGCCGAGCGTCAAGCCGCGCTTGACGATTTGTTACCCTTCCAGCGCAGCGATTTTGAAGGCATTTTTAAGGCCATGACCGGTCTGCCCGTCATTATTCGGCTAATTGACCCGCCGTTGCACGAATTTTTGCCCGCACAAGAAGACCTGATCGAGCGCGTGACCGAATTGCACACCAAGCGTAATTACACGGTGCTCAATGTGTCGGAGCAGCACGAGCTTGAATATAAAGAAGGGTTATTGGTGTCGGTGCATAAAATGCACGAGCAAAACCCGATGATGGGGCTACGTGGCATTCGTTTGGGCATTATGTTGCCGGGCTTGATTGATATGCAGGTGCGGGCCATTTTTGAGGCGGCTTGCGATGCCAAGCAACAAGGTTTTGAGCCGATGCCCGAAGTGATGATTCCGTTGACGGGGCATGTGAATGAGCTGAAGATGGTGCAACCCAAACTCGAAGAAATTGCCAAGCAGGTAATGGCGGCGAAAGGCGTGCAGGTGAAATATAAGTTTGGCACGATGATCGAAGTGCCGCGTGCGGCCTTGACTGCCAAGGCCATTGCTGGTGTGGCGACCTTCTTTAGTTTTGGCACAAATGACTTGACGCAAATGACGTATGGTTATTCGCGGGATGACGCGGAAAAGGACTTTTTGCTCAAGTATGTTGAAGATGGCATTTTGCCGAGCAACCCGTTCCAGAAACTTGACCAAGATGGAGTTGGGCAGTTGATCGAGATTGCGGTGACGCAAGGCCGACTGGCTCGCCCTGACCTTGAGGTGGGTATTTGTGGCGAGCATGGCGGCGAGCCGTCGTCGGTGGCGTTTTGTTATCGGGCTGGCCTCAATTATGTGAGTTGTTCGCCGTTTCGTGTGCCGGTGGCGCGGCTGGCGGCGGCACATGCCGCATTGGGGTTGGCGGTGAATTAGCCGGTCAGGTTTCACGCAAAGGCGCGAAGGCTCGAAGATTTAGGGTTGTATAAAACATACTGGTTAGTCTCGCGTAAAGCACACAAAAAAGTTTGTGTGTTTTGCGAGAGATTTTGGATATGACCTTCGCGTCTTTGCGTCTTTGCGTCTTTGCGTGAGATATTGCTAACTCATTGCGATTTGCCAAATAGCGTTAGCCAAGTTTGTAAATCGCTGGGTTGTTTGAAATCGAGCAGGTCTTCGGCCAATTGGCGCTGTTGATTGGCGCTCATACGCTCGATGGTTTCGCGGGTTTCGGCATCAACTGGGCCGATTAATCGCTCTAGCAAGCGCATGATGAGGCCAATGCGCTCGGTTGCCCGGCCTTGCTCAAGCCCTTGAGTCATTCCTTTTTCTATGCCTTCGGCCAAGGCAATTTGCTCAATCGTTGAGATATATTTCATTGACTCACCCTCCAATTTTCGTAATTCGTCCTTATATTGTATTCGTTCTGCTTCAGGCAGTTGCATAATCCAATCCATGAAGCGGTAAAGGTCGCGGATGGCTTCTTTTTAGCGTTGTTGGGCCAAATCTTGCGTGAGGCGGATTTTCATGCGCAAGCGGGATTGGGCGTTTTTGCTGGTTTGCTGAGCCGCCCGATGCGCCATGACCACCCACGCGAATGGGTTTTCGCTGCTGGCAAGCATGGCTGGATCCATTGTGATCAATTTGGCGATGTTGAATTGATAGTTTTCCTTTGTGCCCAGCAACTCGCTCACAAATTCGTTGGGTTGCCAATTTGGGTCGTTGTCGCTCAGAATGGCAAACCCCGCGATATGACGTTTGTAGCGGTCGAAGATGCGGTAGAAGCTGACAAACATGCGCTCCGGAAATTCGTCATCTCGTTGGCCTTGCACTTCAATATGAATGAGCACCCATTGCTCTTTGCCGTCCAGCAAATACACCTTGACCAAGGCATCGGCGATGCGTTTGATGCGTTCATTTTCGGGCAAAATTTGGCGTAATTCTTGCTCCAAAAACTCAAAACCACGACCCCAGTCAATTTGCGCCGATGCTTGTGGGAAAAGTAGGTCGAAAACCCAACGCAAGTGCTGTTGCAAAAAATCTTTCCACGGGGAATCATAGTCAGTTGACATGCAGAATACAAGCGAATTATACAAAATCGGTGATGTCGTAACGTGCCCCGTTGCTCATGGGGCTGTTGAGAATACGAATGATTGCGGCGGCTACTTGGGCGGGCGGACGCAGCAGCCCGATGTCTTTGCGCATGATGAAGCGGTCGAGCGCCGGAAAATCGTCGCGGCTGGCTTGGCGAATGCCGGCCTGCATATCGGTGTCAATGATGTCTGGGTCAATATTGATGGCGGTGAACGGCTGCGCTTGCTCGGCTTGTTCGATGGCGACGGTGCGGATGTAGTGCTCTAGCCCCGCTTTTGATGCGCAATAGAGTGACCAGCCGAAGATATTTTTGATGGCTGCACCCGACGAAATATTGGCGATGCTTTTGGGGCAAGTGTGTGTCTGAAATGCGTTGATGGCTTGACCGAGAAACAAGATGGCGCTGGTCACATTGACGTTGAGATGCGCGATGACATCGGCAGGTGCTTTGCGGCTGCTGGGGCCAATTGGTCCGAGCAGGGCGGCATTGTTGATGATGACAATCTCGTCGTAGTCGGCGCGGCTGAGTTCGGCGAATGTGGCTTGTATTGGCAGCAAGGCGGCTTGTGGCTGGGCGAAATCACATTGCACCGAAAACGGGTGCGGGGCGCTGCGCGATAATTCGACGACCCGATATCCATTGGCAAGATATTGCTGGCAAAGTGCAAGCCCAAGTCCCTTTGAGCCGCCGCTGATGATGGCTAATTTCATGGTTGGATTATATAGAAGGATGGAGGATGAAGGGTGAAGGGTGAAAAAATTCATCCCTCATCCTTCATCCTTCATCCTTCATCCCTGATAATAGCCCCCACTATGAAAAGTTATTTAGTCAATCTTAAATGTTCGTATTGCGGGGCAGAATATTCTGCCGAGGAATTGCAGACCACCTGCAAGGCGTGTGGCAAGGTTTTGCTGGCGCAATATGATCTTGAGAGCGCGAAAAAGGATATTAATAAGGATGTTATTTTGCGTCGCCCACAAAACATGTGGAAATGGTTTGAAATTATGCCGGTGCGTAACCCCGAAAATGTGGTGACGCTGGGCGAAGGTTGCACGCCATTGCTGCCAGCGTTGCGTTTGGGCAAGCCATGGGGCGCACAAAAATTGTTTATTAAGGAAGAAGGGTTGAACCCAACTGGCAGTTTTAAGGCGCGGGGCATGGGCGCGGCGGTGAGCAAAGCCAAAGAATTGGGTGTGAAAGCCATTGGCGCACCTTCGGCAGGCAATGCCGCCAGCGCACTTTCGGCCTATGGCGCACGGGCGGGCATGGATATTTATGTGTTTATGCCGCAAGATGTGCCCGATATGATGCGCAAAGAAGGCATGATGTATGGTGCAAATGTGTATTTGGTGAAGGGCTTGATTAACGATTGTGGCAAGATTGTGCGCACGCTGTCGCCAGAGCGCGGCTGGTTTGATGTCAGCACGCTCAAAGAGCCATATCGCCAAGAGGGCAAAAAGACGATGGGCTTAGAGTTGGCCGAGCAATTCAACTGGGAATTGCCAGACGCGATCATTTACCCCACCGGCGGCGGCACGGGCATTGTGGGCATGTGGAAGGCGTTTGACGAGCTAGAAAAGATGGGCTGGATTGGCAGCAAGCGCCCCAAGATGATCAGTGTGCAATCGGAAGGCTGTGCGCCGATTGTGAAGGCCTATAACGAAGGCAAACGACATGCCGATTTGTTTGCCAATGCCGACACGATTGCGGCGGGTTTGCGCGTGCCGATTGCGATTGGCGACTATATTATGTTGGATGCCATTCGCGCCAGCGGCGGCAAGGCCATTAGCGTCACCGACGACGAGATTCGCGTCGCCATGCGCGAGGTGTCGAAAGCCGAGGGTGTGTTTGCTTCGCCCGAAGGCGCAGCGACCTATGCGGCCTATAAGCATATGATGGATGACGGCTTTTTGAAGCCTGAAGAGAGCGTGGTGTTGTTTAGCTGCGGCAGCTTGTTTAAGAATGCCGAACTGATTCCGCTGGGCGGCGAGCCGATTGTTGACCCCAATGATCCCGATTTGGCGAGCCGTGTAAAGTAAGCGACCACATTTATAAAAGGAGTAGAATACCCTTAATCACAAGAAGGAGATATCAAAATGAGTGTTGGACCAACTGAGATCATTATCGTTCTCGTTATCGTCATTTTGCTGTTCGGCGTAGGCCGCATCGGCAAGATCGGTGGTGAACTAGGCAAGAGCATCCGCGAATTTCGCACCGGTTTGCGCGGCGACGACGAGAAGAAGCCAGAGGCGTAGGAGTTGATAGGGGATAGTGATAGTGGATAGTTAAAGATGTTGTGGTTTCAACTCAATCCTTACTATCCACTATCACTATTCACTATCACTATCCACTATCCACCCTCTAGCGCGGCGCGGGTGCGTAATTCAGATTGCTGGCGTCGCCATTTTTCGATATTGGCGTGATGCCCGCTGAGCAAAATGTCTGGCACACGCCAGCCGCGAAATTCGGGCGGGCGGGTGTAGTGCGGGTATTCCAATTGCCCATTGGCGTGCGATTCATTGAGTGGTGCAAATTCGGGCAGCACCTTGGGGATGTGCCGCGAAACCGCATCCACGATCACCATCGCGGGCAATTCCCCGCCAGTCAGCACATAGTCGCCGATGCTGATCGCGTCGGTGCAAAGGTGTTCGCGCACGCGTTCGTCTACCCCCTCATAATGCCCGCAAACGAGCGCGATGCGTTCATGCCGGGCCAATTCTTTTGCCATCTCATGGTTAAATCGCCGCCCCGCTGGCGACATCAGGATGATAGGCGTACTGAGTGAGGGAAGTTGAGTATTGAGTGCTAAGTTCTCAGTGCTAAGTGCTAAGTCTTGAACCGTTGAGTTTGTATTCTGTGTTCTTGAGTCTTGGCTCTTGGCTCTTGGCTCTTGGCTCTTGGTCAGCCCCAACACGCTTTCAACCGCTGTAAAAATGGGATCTGGCTTCATCACCATGCCACCGCCGCCGCCGTAGGCGTAATCATCGGTGACGTGATGCCGGTCAGTGGTGTAATCGCGGATGTTGTGAACGTGCAGCGACACCAACCCTGCCTCGACAGCACGATAAATAATGCTTTCGGCAAATGGCCCCTGAAACATGGCGGGGAAAAGGGTGAAGATGTCGAATCTCAACGCTAGAGTGCTAAGTGTTAAGTGCTAAGTAAAACCACTTAGCACTTAGCACTTGTTACTTCTTTCCTTGTTCACGTTCGGCGCGTTTGATGCGGGCCATGATGTCGAGCGGGTGGCTGATTGCGGCGGGGATGATGCGCACCTCGATGCCTTTGGCGATTTCGATGCGTGCGAGGTCTTTTTCGCGGTCAATATAAGTCAATTTGCCAATAATGCCGCCCACTGTCACAATTTCTTCGCCGACCTGAAGCTCGGCCACAATTTGCTCTTGGGTTTGGCGCGAACGCCGTTGTGGCACAGCCACCAAAAACCATACTAAAAATAGCACCAATGCTATTGCCGTGAAGAGCACCACGAGTGCATAATTCATACCGTCCATCGCGGGTGATTATACCGTTTAGTTGTGGTTGCTGCGCTGGCTGTGGCTGTCGTTTATACTGGCTATCGAAATTTTATTTAGGTGGTTTAAAAATGATCAAAAAACGCTATCGCACCCTTCGATTTATCGCCACATTTTTAAAAATTATGGCATGGCTCACGCTGATTTTGAGTGTTTTGGGCAGCGTTGGCTTTATTGCCGCTGGGGTGATGGGCAGCTTTGGCTTGCTTTTTCCGCTTGGCAATGTGCCCACCCAAATAGATGCTGTCACACTTAACCTTTTGGCTGGCGTGGGGTCGGGGTTGACCATGCTGTTGGTGGGCTTGTTTTACTTTATGATTTTGTTTGCCGCCAGCGAACAAATTTATTTGCAAATTGACACCGAGCACAACACCCGCGCTACAGCTGAATTGCTCGAACGCTATTTGCAGCGCCAAGAGAAATTAGCCATCCCAGAAATTAAATTGGCCGAGGATGATACGCTGGCAGTGCGCACCAGCATCACCAGCCCGATTCAGCGCGAACAATCAAAAATTTAGAATTTAGAATTTAAAATGAAAAATTGGAGCGACTACCTACCGCATAATTTTTCATTTTAAATTTTAAATTTTCAATTTCTCATTTATGGTAGTGCGTTTTGGCTGCTGTTGAAATGGATGTAGACCGGCTGCGAGGTAACGCGCAGGCTGCGGCTGACCGGCAGCGGTGTGCCATACATGTCGAACACTGCCACCGGTGTTGAAGGCAAATTGATGATATTTTGCTCAACCCCCAGCGCCCACACGACCCATGTTTGTGCGTTTTTGCGATTAAATAGATAGGCCCGCACAAAGCGATTGCTGGTTTCTTCGCCGACATACGACACGCCCGTTAATTGCTCGGCGCTGAATTTTAATGAGCGATAGGCCAAATTGGGCCGCCCGTCTGGCTCGATGAGTTGGGTTTGATAATTGACCCAGCCGGGGGCGCTATACCAAATGTTTGCCATTAGCCCCACCGATAGCGCCGCCACATTGGCTTGGGCCAAATAAATGGCTTTGGCTTGCTCAAAACCGGGCGGCGATGTTTCGCATTGCCAGCATAGCAGGGCAAACTCGGTGTTGATGATGGGTTTGGCTCCCAAGCCATATTGGCTGAGAATGTCGCGCACATAATTGGTTTTGGCAATGAGTGCCGGGCCAGTGCTATACGAAAAGCTGGCCCAATTGCGGTTGCTGTATTCATTGCTGCCGACCCAATAATCGTAGGCGTGGATATTCATGATATCAAACGACCCGCCACCGCCGCCTTCGAGCACACCTTCCAAAAATCGCGAGGGCGCACAATCGAGGTTGGTGAAAGTCGGGCTGCAATCGAGCACCAAACCGCCCATCACCAGCAAAGCGCTGGATGAGCCAGCCTTAATTGCTGGGTAAACCTGCTTGAGCATTTGCGCATATTCGCCACCGCCGCCATATTTGTCATTTGGGTCGCCCCAACAGCCAAAGACCTCGTTGCCGTCGTGGGCTGGCGCGTCGGGTTCGTTGCCAATCTCCCAATGTTTGATGTTGTAGGGTGGGGCGCTATAGCGTGCCACCAATTCTTTCATAAATTGCGCAAACGCTGCTAATTTTGTCGGGTGAATGGGGCCGCAGGTGGGGCCTTCGCCGGGGTCGCGTCGTGCCCATGCTGGTGTGCCGCGCACAATTTGAATGACCTTGAAATTATGTTTGGCCGCTTGTAACAATTGACGCTCAATTTGCCGCACGCTTGGCCCCCCCCAATTGCGCACCCCTTCCACTTGCTCAATCTCATCCCAGCGAAAAGCCAGCATATTGCTGCGCATCCAACGGGTTTGGGTGGCGCTGAGGGTTGCAGTGTAATAGTCATCAAATAGGCTGACTTCGGCGCCAATGATGTTATCAATATTTGCCCGTTGAATGACGGGGTTGCCTGAGGTGCGGAGCAGCGGCAAGTAGATGCTGTTGGTTTCGGCGGGGGCATCTGGCGTTGCAAAGACGGTTTGGCTGGGGGGGACGGCGCTGCGAATTAGGCCCGCGATAAGGATGGGAAGGACAGAAAAACGATACAGTGTTTTCATTGTGAGCATTGTGAGCATCAATGGGTGACAAACTTAGAATTTTGATTATAGTGAAATTGCGGTTTTTGCCCAGTAAATTCCACGTATAAAACTCTCAGAGTGCAATGAGAGTTTGCACCATCCTTGGGTTGACTATTGCTTACATATTTAGTCTGAACCGAAAGTAAGACTAACGAATGAAAATATATTAACCCCAGAAAATCCTTTGTTTTATTAATCAACGAAGCGTTGCAAGCATGTGGCAACCATGATTGTTGCGCAGAGTGCGAAAAAAATGAATGATAGCGATTCGTCCCAAAGATTGATGGTTTTTGGGGATTTTCAGGATACTCGAGACGATAGTAGACGATTATTATTCTCAATAAGTAAACACCAACACGTAATCGCTCTGATGACATCCATACCAATTCCTCCCTGTCACCTGAATAATCATTCGCTTCGCTTAGAAAGAGCAAATGGTTGTTCGCCTCTTCTCGCTCATTGTTTGCAGTCATTTTGCATTGCTTTGGGCGGATGGGCAATGGGTTTACAGGGAATTGCTTTTAGCTGGAAATTCTAAGCGTTTACTAAAGGTCGTTTGAGTCATTTTGATTGCTCGCGCGAACGGGCAGTTTTTTTATTTTTTCGGGGTTTTATGAAGTTAATATCATCAATGCAGCACAGCCAAGCGATTGGGCTGACGGGTAGCGCCATGAACGGCGGAGGGCAGCGCTTCTTGCGCACCTTGCTCACCATCGCCATTTTATTTTCTGGCTTGCCAATCACCATTTTAAGCACCCCGCAAACGGCGCAGGCGGCAGTGTTGGCCCTCGAAGTGTATTCTTTTCGCAGTGGTGGCGGCGCATTTAGCACGCCTTTTTCAGACTGTGCTACCCAATCACCCAGCAGTTGGACAGCGGGCGAAGATTATTGTGACACGTCTGGCATTGGCCCAACCACTCGTGACCCGGATACGATTGTGCGCACGAATGATCGGGTGACGTATCAATTTGCCTATAACATCACTGGCCCATTCGCTGCCGGTGGGGGGAGCAATTCAAATGCGACGACGATTTCTAGCACGTTGCCCGTTGGGATGCAGTGGATATCGTTACCAGCCCAATGTGCTGTGGGGGGGATTCCTAACCCGGGTTCAGGGATTTTCGATTTGGTGACGGGCAGTGGCGATAGGCGTGTTTTGCGTTGTAATGTGGGCGATTATGACGGCGTATCCGCCGGTGCCCAGGGTTATGTCAAGTCGTTTTATGCTGATGCTAGAGTATTAGGGTCGCTCTACAATGGCACTGTGGTGACTGTGGGCGGCTCAATTTCATCTACCGCCAATACGCCGGTGGCGGCGTCGGTGATTGCCACCAATACTGTGTCGGCTGCGCCAAAATATGATCTTGTTAAGCCGACAGCCAGTGTGGTTTCTCAACCTGAAGAGGGGCCAAACGGTGAAGATGGGTTTAATGTTCGTTGGCGAATTGACATCTATGGGCCAAACACAGCCAGCTTGGGCAATGAGCCATTGGCGATGCCGCTTGTGTTTTCAGATACTGGGGCATATAGCAGCACATTTCCCGCCAATTTTGTTTTGATGGATTGGGGTGGCATCAGCCCATGTTATGCCAATACGGCTCCGGCTGGCACGATCACGTGTGCGCAATCGGCTCCGGGCGGGCCAATAGGCTTGGTCATCACCGGCTTTAATGTTACAACCCCGGGGGCCAGTGGGTTATATGCGACCTACTTTTTGAATTTCTGGGTTCCGATCACCGATGTGAATAATGCAGGTGGCAGTCTACTTATTACAAACACACTTTCTAACTTTGATCCTAATAGTGTGAGTGGCGTGTCGAACTATGGGCCGGGGCTTGAGCCATTGACCAATAATAGGGCAACGCATACGCTTAACACCAATACAACAGGTTTTTGGCAAAAACGCTATTTGAAGACAGCCACGGCCAACTTAGACAACACAACCTCTGCAAATGCCAATAATGGTTTAGTGGTGACCGGACAACGTTTTCTTACGCGCTTGACGTTGAATAATACGAGTAATAGCCTGATGCAAAATGTGATGATTTGCGATAAGTTTGATAATATGCGCATGGTTGTCACAGATGGCCTACCGGGGAACGCTGTTCGGATGGTGGTTTCACATGCAGCGGGCGGGACTGTGATCACGCCTACTTATGTGGCTGAATATGGCACTGGCGGTAGCCCGGGTTTGGCTTATTGGGCCAATACCAATGATCAACAATACGCCACCTGTGACAATGCCGATTCGACCGCAGGGTGGTTTACCAGCACGCTGAATGTGCCGGGCGGCAGGGATGCCATCACCAAAGTGCGTATTCGATTCACCTCAGATATTGAGGCCAAAATAAATACGATTACTTATATTACACAAACGGTACGCAATACATTTGCATTTGGGCCAAATGCAGGGCAGCCGATGCCAGTGGGTGAAATGGTGCCAAATTATGCCACTTATAAATGGAGTGGGTTGCCGGGGTGGGTGTTAGAGGGCACTGGCGGTGCCAACCCGAATGCGATTTGGAGTTCACCGCAGCACGGTTATTTGGCGAATCACGCTTTTCTTACTCGCATGGTGGCACGTATTACCAAGGCCACCGAGCCTGCAATCTTAGGTGCACTTAATGCTGGTGACGGGGTTACTTTTACGCTGACGCCCAACTTTACGATGGCGGTCTCAGACACGATTGCCACCAATGTCACCATTACCGATGTAATGCCGCAATACCTGACTTATGTGCCCGGCACAGCCACCTATAACGGGTTACCTTTCCCCCCCACCATTATTTATGGCTCAACCAGCATGACGCTGGTGTGGCAATTGCCCGGCACGGTCGTGACCAGTAGCACAACATTGCCGGTCATTCGGTTTCGCGCAGTGACTGCCGGTGACACGCCAAACGGCACGGCTTTGACCAACCGTGCCTATATTTATACGCCCGATGATTTGAGCGATATCGCCTCTCGCACTTCAACCCGGGCAGTCAATGTAAGCAATCAGGTGGCGTTGGGTGTTGGCAAAGAAACCTCGACTCCCTTTATTGAGCCGGGCGATTTATATACCTATACTATCTATTACAGCAACGTTGACCCCACCGCACCCGTGCCGGGCGTAGATTCGGTGGATGTTTTTCCGTTTAACGGCGATGGTCGTTTGCCAGCCAGCATCATTGCGCCCGGTGGCACGCAATTTGTATCGGCATCGCTCATGCCGAGCATGACGATCTATTACACCAATACCGCGTCAGCACTTGTGCCGCGCTTGCCTATTTCAAGCACTGCATCGCAGTGGTGCGCCGGGCCGTTGCCGGGGGCCGCGCCGTGTAATTTTAATTATGCCGATGTCACCGCCATTCGTATTCGTGATGATGCGACTTTGCCGCCCTATAGCTCGACTTTGCCGCTCACACGCCGTGTGGTGACATTGACCTTTGACTCAAACGGCAGCAATTTTGGCAATATTTTCACCAATCGCTTTTCCGCTTCGCCCACTGGCATCGGCTTGGCCGCCGTGTCAAACGACGTGCCGGTGCAACTCATTCCCGGTATCATTAGCGGGCGTGTCTACCGCGACAGCAATATGAATGGCGGCTACGACGTTGGCGAAATGTTGTTGTCGGGTGTGTTGATGACGTTGACCGGTTTTACCAATTCGGGTGTGCCTGTGTTGGTCAATGCAACCACCAATGGCAGCGGGATGTATACCTTCACCAACTTGTTTGCGGGCAATTACACCATTACCGAACAACAACCGAGCGGGTTTTTGGATTATATAGACACGCCGGGCACAGCAGGTGGTTCAGTCAATAACACCCCCGCTGACATGGGCAATGGACTGCTCAGCGCCGACCAAATTTCAAATATTACCTTGTTGTATGGCGGTGCTTCATACAATAACAACTTTGGCGAAATTCAACCCGGAACGATCAATGCCATCGTGCGGCTGGGCACGCAATTTGGGTCAATTATTCAGGGTGTAACGATTACGTTAACGGGTGTCAATGTTTACGGGCAATCCATTTTGCAAACAGGTGTCACCCCTAATTCAACCCTTCAGTTTGCGAATCTTGTGCCGGGCACATATACGGTCACAGAATTACAACCCCTGCAATATTTGGACGGCCCAGACTATAACGCCACCCCAGCCGGCATTTTGGGCAACGATGTCATCAGCCAAATCTCGTTGGGTTCAGGGGTCAATACAGGCATATATACCTTTGTCGAATTTGGTGCGACCTTGGGCGATCAGGTCTTCTTCGATCTTAACCAAAACGGCATCCAAGATCCGGGTGAATATTGGCTGAATCCGGCCTTGCCTCCGTCTATTGCTGCCGTCAATGTGGCCGGAACCAGCGGTGCACCGTTGTCTGTTAGCCCCAACATTACTGGCTACTATCAGGCGGCACAGTTGCCGCCCGATACCTATACCGTAACCCGCAACGACAGCATCTGGGTCAACAATTATGGCTATAGCCGCACAACACCACAAACCTTGACTGTGCCGCTGTTGACCGCAGGTCAAGTGGTGACCACTGCCGACTTTGGCTATTTTGGCCTCGATTGTGGTGACTTGCCTGACGGCAACGCCGCACTCTCGCCCAACTACCCCACGTTGCGTGCCAATGGTGGCCCTTGCCACGTGCGGACTTTGAATTTGGGGCTTGGCTCATCTGCTGGCATCAACCCCGATATGGAAATAGATGGGCAACCTAGCCCTAATGCCATGGGCGATGACCTCACACTTGTATCTGACGAGAATGGCTTTCAAAGCTACAACGTACTACAATACATTGCGGGGCAGACCGTTACTGCCCCTATTTCAACCTATGCGAGTGGCAGCCTATTTAGCTACACGCTTTATGTGTTTGCCGATTGGAATGGCAATGGCATATTGAATGATCCGGGCGAGGTAACCACAAAAATTGTGAGTAGCTTATCCGGCTTTATTGTGCACAATATTCCACTGACGATTCCATTAAACGCCGACACGAGTCAACAAATTGGCTTGCGTATTCGTGTTGCCACCGATCCAAATCTTGGCCCCACCGGCTTAACGATGGACGGCGAAGTCGAAGACTATCTCATTCAGGTGCAGCAACCAACCAAAGATTGTGGTGACTTGCCAGACGGAAACGCCACCAACTCGCCAAATTATCATACGCTGGCTGGGAATAACGGCCCGTGTCATGCCATTAACCCGTTGCTCAAGATCGGCAACTTAATTGACGCCGAAAATAATGGACAGCCGAATGCCACTGCCACCGGCGATGGCGCGGATGAAGACGGCATTAGCTTTTCCCCCTTTATCTTAGGGCAATCTGCCACCATCACTGGAACCCCCATTAACAATACCGCGACCGACGCTTGGATTTATTTCTTCATTGACTGGAACGCCAACGGCGTGTTAAATGATGCAGGCGAAGTAATCTCATTGTCTGTGCCAGCCGGCAGCACCAATACAGGGGCGTTCAATTTGGTTGTGCCATTCACTGCCAATCTCTTACAGCAGATTGGGATGCGCGTGCGCTTGAGCACCGACCCTGCCCTTGGCCCCGACGGCTATACCATCGGCGGCGAAGTTGAAGATTATCTGATTCAGGTCACATCTGTAAGCAAAGATTGTGGCGACTTGCCACAAAATAGTTTTGGCGGTTCTTATCACACAACAGTTAGCCAAAATGGGCCTTGTCATGGTATTGACCCCTTACTTAAAATTGGTGCCACAATTGATGGTGAAAATGATGGACAACCCACATTGGGCGCAACTGGCGATGGTAGCGATGAAGATGGCATCAACTATTCAGCGTTTATTAATGGCGCTGGCGGAACCATTACACGCACCGTTTTTAATGCTACTGGCAATAACGCATGGATATATTTCTTTATTGATTGGGATTCTAACTATACATTCAGTGCAAATGAAACGATTTCGTTCCCAGTTCCACCAGGGACAAACAGCACGACTGTCTTTACAGTGACCCCGCCTTTTTACGTGGGAGCACCTTCGGCTTATCTTGCGATGCGGGTGCGACTTAGCTTAGACCCTAACTTAGGCCCAGACGGCTATTCGTCCATCGGTGAAGTCGAAGACTATATTGTGCCGTTTTATGAGGTTGACTGGGGTGATTTACCTGATGATCCTAGTTTTCCGCTGTCGTACCATACTTTGCGTACAAGCAATGGCCCTTCTCATATTATTAGTAATGATTTGTCTTTAGGCACTCAACCCGATGGCGATTCAGGTCTATTGACAGATATGAATGCCATTGACGATGATCAAGATAATATTGATGATGAAGATGGCGTATATATTGGGTATCCTATTGCTGGATTACCTATGGTCGCTCAGGTGATTGTTAATAACGGTTTAAATACCAATGCTGTTTTATATGGTTTTATTGACTTTAATGGGGATTCTTCGTTCTCTGCGAGCGAAAGCGTCTCGATTGTTATTCCTGCAAATTTACAGACTTCCGTTCCCATCACGTTTAATGTGCCAGTCAATGCGCTTGTAGGCAGCCCTCTTGGAGCACGTTTTCGTATTAGCACTGACCCTAACTTAGGCCCCGATGGGCCAGCCCCTGATGGTGAAATTGAAGATTATGTAATATATATTGATTCGCCGAGCAATTATGCACGTGATTTTGGTGATTTGCCAGAGCCACCATCCAACTCACCAAACTACTATCATACATTAGAGGCCAATAATGGCCCAAGCCACCTCATATGGAATGTGTTTATTGGCAACACATCTGTTGATGCTGAATTGGATGGACAACCTAATTCAGCAGCGACAGGTGATGATGCTAATGTCAGTGATGATGAAAATGGCGTGGTAATGCCTGTATTTACACCTGGACAAACTGCGAGTGTGCTTATTAGCATTACAAACCAAGCCGGTACAGATGTTTATGCTTATGGTTTTATTGATTTCAACGGCGACTATATTTTCTCACCCAATGAATCAGTTATCTTAACAATTCCCTACACAGGTTTCTCGACACCTGTTCAATATGTAATGACTTTCACTGTGCCAGCAACGGCTTCTGTTGGGTTGCCATTGGGCGCTCGGTTCCGTGTCAGTAGCGATGCTGGCCTTGGGCCAAACGGCCTCGCGCCTGACGGCGAAGTTGAAGACTACATGATTCCTGTCCCTTATACACATCT
>JAHBAL020000285.1 GCA_018500105.2 Anaerolineae bacterium | reverse complement strand
ATAAGAGACAGGGCTTGGGGGCTTCGGTAGGTTTGGCTGGCGCGGGCGTGGGTGTGGGGGCCGCACATGCCGCCAATACCATGCTGATCGCGGCCAAAGCCGTCATCGGGGTGGTTAGTTTCTTCATAGTTCCTCCGGAGAGTTTTAAGTAGGCTTTAATTATTGCAAAAACCTGAACATTTGTCAAGAATGTATTATTTACTGTTTTTAGTATTATTTTCAGTATTGACAATATGTGTAATATTTTTTACAATATGACCAATGTCCATTGTCCGCTTGTCTGACCTAAGTAGCCCCGCCAATACCGATGCCGCGCCCGAAAGCGCCACTGAGCGCATTTTTGCCATTTTGGCGGCGTTTGAAGGGGGGCGACACGTGCTCAGCATGAGCGCCATCGCCGAGCAAGCCGGCATGAGCAAAAGCACCACCTCGCGGCTGTTGATGTCGCTTGAGCAAAGTCGCTTGGTTATTCGCCGCGATGATGGCAAATATCGCTTGGCGGTGCAAAAACTCATCCAACTGACCACCCACGCCAGCCCAACCGACCGGCTGGTGGCGCACAGCCGCGCCTTTTTAGAAGAATTGGCGCATGAACAACAAGAAGATATCGAGCTGTGCGGGGTCGAAGACGGGGCGTTGGTGCATTATGACCAAATTGACGGCCCGCACATGGTGGGCAACAAATCGTGGATGGGCCTGACCGCGCCGCTACACGCCACATCGGGCGGCAAAGTGTTGCTGGCGCAATGGCACGAGGCCGAGCAGACGGCTTTTCTCGCCAAGCCACTGGCCCAATTTACCCCAAACACCATCACCCAGCCCCCCCTTTTTTTGCAGCATCTGCGCGATATCGCCCAAGCAGGCGTGGCGTGGGGCCTAGAAGAATTGGAGCTTGGGCTAATTGGCACTTCTGCGCCGATTTTTTTGCCCAACGGCAAGGCGGTGGCGTGTGTAACGGTGTCGGGGCCAATCTATCGTTTTCCAATAGCGCAAAGACCAGCCATTGCCCAGCGCACCAAACAATGCGCGGCAAAAATTAGCCAGCACTTGCAACAAATTTCATGGTTTTAAAATCTTATGAGTATTTCTAAATCTATTGTCGAGCACGACAAGCAGGTTGTCAGCCCTGCCATTTATCGCACTGTTGATATCGCGTTTGAACGCGGCGAAGGCTCCTATTTGTATGACGCCGATGGCAAACGTTATCACGACCTCTCGGCGGGCATCGCAACCAACGCTATTGGGCATTGTCACCCCAAGGTGGTGCAAGCAGTGCAAGCTCAAGCCGCCAATTTGATGCACGTGGGCACGCCGGTGGGGCATACACGGTTATATGCCGATATGCTCGACGCGCTGCGGGCCACCATGCCTGCGCCGCTGAGCAATGGCAAAGGTGTGTTGATGAACAGCGGCGGCGAAGCGGTCGAAACCGCGCTCAAGATGGCCCGCATGGTGACGCGCCGTCCGATGGTGCTGGCCTTTACCGAAAGTTTTCATGGCCGCCCGATGGGCGCATTGGCTGCAACCGCCTCAAACAGCGGCTATCGTAAATCGCTGGGGCCGCTATTGAATGGTTTTCAGCATGTGCCTTACCCAAACTGTGGCAGTTGTGTCTATGGTCACGCGGGCCGCACCCCCGACAATTGCTGTGGGGCATGGAAAAACATGATTCAAATGATGTTGGACAAGTTGGTGCACCCGGATGATCTCGCTGCCATTTTGGTGGAGCCGATTGCGGGCGAAGGTGGCTATCTTGTACCGCCGCCCGACTTTTTGCCTTTCCTACGCGACATTTGCAACAAAACGGGTGCGCTGCTAATTACCGATGAGGTGCAAACTGGGTTGGGCCGCACCGGCAAATGGTGGGGGTTCGAGCACAGCGGTATTGTGCCCGACATTGTAGCGATGGGCAAAGCGATTGGCGGCGGATTGCCGCTGGGCGGCATTATGGCGATCAAGCCAGTGGCTGATCGCTGGCCGACCGGCTCGCATGGCAGCACCTTTGGCGGTAATCCGGTGGCATGTGCGGCGGGGTTGGCGACGCTAGAAGTGATGAAGGAAGAAAACGCGCTGGAAAATGCGGCCAAAGTCGGGGCGCATATTGCCCAGCGCATCGTAAATGAGCAAAGCGGATTGCCACTCATCGCCGCCGTGCGCGGGCGCGGCATGATGATTGCGGCTGACCTGAAAAACAAAGACGGCAAGCCGATCAGCATGGCGCAGCACAAACAAGTCGTGCACGACATCGCTGCAAATGGCGTTATTGTCACCAAGACCGGTTCGTGTGGGTTGCGGCTTGCCCCTTCGCTTAACCTCAGCCAACAGCAAGCCGACCAAGCCCTCGATATTATTTTCGATGTGCTTCACGAACTTAGCCCGCAACTGTATTAAATGGATGAATGGGTGAATGGGTGAATGGGTGAATGAGTGAATGACTAAGGATTAAAGATTAGGGTTTTCCTCAATCGCTAATCTTTAATCCCTAATCCTCAATTGCCAATCACTCAATCCCTCATTCACCCAATCGTGCGGGTGCAGGCGGTGGGCATTTGCGGTAGTGATTACCCATAGACTCGCTCAATGTCGGCGCAGGGGTGGCGGACGAGCGACACTCACATGCCGCCCGATTTGAGCTAAACCAAATGCTGCTTAAACAGTGCCACCGCCCGCGCCCAAGCATCTTGGGCCGAAGCCTCGTGGTAGGCCCCGTGTGAAGGGTTGAGGAAGGCGTGACCGGCCCCTTCATACACGCGCACCTCGGCCTGCTTGCCGGCTGCTTTGAGGGCACTTTCGACGGCCCGCACTTGGTCGAGCGGGATGCCGTGATCGAGTTCGCCATACACGGCCAACATCGGCGCATTAATATTCGAGATGTCTTCGGTGCGCGGGTCAATGCCGCCGCCATACCAGGGCGACGACGCACCCAAATGCGGGTAACGGCAGGCCATCTTGAAGGTGAGAAAGCCACCCACACAAAAACCCATCATGCCCACTTTCTTGGGCAAAACGCCGGGCTGCTTGCGCAAATATTCTGCCGCTAATTCCACCTCGCGCAAGGCGCGTTCGACATTGCCGCGCAACATCATAATCAGCTTACGCGCGTCGTCTGGCTCGGTGGCAATTTGCCCGTGATACAAATCGGGGACCATGACGACAAAGCCCTCGCTGGCAAGGCGCTGGGCAATATCACGAATGTGTGGCTCGATACCCCACCATTCTTGAATGAGTACAATTCCAGGGTAGGCTCGCTCGTCATTTGGGCGCACCAAATAGCCACGCGGGCCACTGTCTTTCGGGTCGGTCAATACGGTGTCAGATTGAACTATCATGACAGAAGTATAAATGAATGAATGAGTGAATGAGCGAATGAGTGATTTTTACAACCACTCATTCGCTCATTCACTCATTCATTCATTCATTTAAATAGAGAGATGCGAACTTATTGGAAATTTAGCGCCGCCGAGCAAATTTTATTTGGTCAAAACACAGCGCGGCAATTGGGTGACGAATTGAAATTGCTGGGCGTGTGCTCGGCCTTTATCGTCACCGACAGCAACTTGGTCAAAGCGGGTGTGGTGGATGTGGTGCGGGCCAGCCTAAGCGCCGCCCAAATCGCCGTCAGCATTTTTGAAGGCGGCGCACCCGAACCCAGCACCGATATCGTGAGCAACGCGGTCGAGGCGGCCCGCCGCGACTGGCCAAATGTCGCCCCCGACAGCCTTGCCATCATCGGCGTGGGCGGCGGCAGCAATATTGATGTCGCCAAAGTGACGGCGGCGGTGCTGACGCATGGCGGCACACCCTTCGATTATTTTGGCGAAGACCGCGTGCCGGGCCGCACCATGACGATTGTGGCCGTGCCTACCACCGCTGGCACAGGCTCCGAAACCACGTCTGTTGCCGTGATTGAGGATGTGAACAAAAAAATGAAATTGGCGGTTTCGTCCAATTACCTTTTGCCGCGTTTAGCGATAGTTGACCCCATGCTCACCCTCAGTTGCCCCGCCAAAGTGACGGCTGAAAGCGGCATGGACGCGCTCACCCACGCGGTCGAGGCCTATACCATCGTCGAGCATTTTGCATTACCCATCCCGCCCGACCTGCGAGTGGCTTTCCCGGGCAAAAATCCGCTCAGCGACACCCATGCCGCCAAAGCCATTCAACTAATTGGAGCCAATTTGCGCGCGGCGGTGTATCAACCACACAACGTGCCAGCGCGTGAGGCCATGTCGTTGGCGGCGCTGATGGCGGGTATGGCATTCGCCAATTCGGGTTTGGCGGCGGTTCACGCCTTGCAATATCCGGTCGGGGCGCTTACGCATACCTCGCATGGCTTGGGCAATGCCTTGCTGTTGCCCGCCGTATGCGATTATTTGCTGCCCGCCCAAACCCGCGAATTTGCCGAAATTGCGGCTTGGCTCGGCGAGAAAACCGATGGCATTTCAGATCGTGATGCGGCGATGTGGGGCATCGAGGCCATTCGACAACTCAAGGCCGATATCGGCATCCCGAACGGACTACGCGACATCGGTGTGAGCGAAAGCGACATCCCAGCAATGGCGCAATCCACAGTCCGCTACCAACGCCTCATTCGCTGTAGCCCGCGCCCGCTCAACGCCGAGGCGTTTGAGTGGATTTTGCGCAAAGCGATGTGAGTGGGGGGCAGGTTGCAGAGTGGCAGGTTGCAAAGTAGCAAAGTAGCAAAGTGGCAAAGTTGCAGGTTGCAAAGTGGCAGAGCGGCAGATGCGTTTGCCACCTGCCACCTGCCACCTGCCACCTGCCACCTGCCACCTGCAACCTGCAACCTGCAACCTGCAACTTTGCCACTCTGCAACTTCTCCCCCCACCCCTTGCGACTTTAGGCCGAGCAATGTCATTATTGGCGCATGAGCAAATTTTCAAAATCGGTTTTCAGAGTCTGTTAAACTCTAAGCACGCATGAAAAGACTTGTCAATGGGATCGCAATCATCACAATTGCTGCATCGCTGTGGACACAGCCGACCATTAATACACAGGCGACGGGTTTGAACAACAGCAAACGCGACGCCGATATAAGCGAAAATGTGGCATTCGCCGCCTCGGCGAATGAGAGCAAATCTGCATCTAGCCAAAATGCCAGCGGCATTACCTTGGGCGCTTATGTCATTCCTACTTACAATTATGGCGATGAAGTGCGCAACTTCAACAACCTAACCGGCAAAAAGTTGGGCATCGCCATGTATTACCTCGATTGGTCATTGACTTATCGAGACGGTGGTTGGTTTCTTGGTCAACAATTAGACTGGCAACTCGTTGCCGCCGATCACCCCGCCATTATGTTGGCGTGGGAACCCAAAAATGGGCGGCGCGGGTTGGGTTGTAATCAAGACTACAACGGCGGCATTCCACCCGCTTCCATCGCGGCTGGCGGCTGTGATACCTATATTCGCAATTATGCTCGCGCCCTCAAAGGCGAGCGTCGGCGCTTCGTTTTGAAGCTGGCACATGAAATGAATGGCTCGGCCACACCCTATTGGCCGGGGCATTTCGGGCAAACCCCCGGCGATTACATCAATATGTTTCGCCGCGTTCGTCAATTGTTCCGCGAAGAAGGCGTGAGCAATGTCGAATTTTTGTGGGCGCCCAACTTCGATTCATACCCCAACACCCCCGGCAACCAGCCGACCGATTATTACCCCGGCGATGATGTGGTGGATTGGGTTGGCATCAACGCCTATAACTATGCCCAACACGCGCCGGGTGGGGCATGGGCATGGCGTTCACTCGATTCATTTGTTGGTCATCGGCTGAAAGATTTTGCCTGTCGTTACCCGAAACCACAAATGATTCACGAATTTGGCACGGTGGAAGGGCAAAATAAGGCGGGCTGGATTTTGGATGCTTACCAAACCATGCAAAATTACCCGTATTTACGGGCGGTGGTGTATTACAACGACCGTGACTTTGCCAATGCAAACGCCGATTTTCGTATTACCGGCTCAACCGCCAAAGACGGCGGGGTGAAAGAATTGTCAAACTGGACCAGCGCCTATCGCCAAGCGGTATCGTCGTCGGCCTTCAATTCAAAATTGCCGAGCGCTGCCGAGGCCAACCCGGGCGGGGTGAATTGTGGCACGCCGCCAACCGCGACCCCTGTGCCACCCACAGCAACGCCTATCCCGCCAACCGCAACACCCATTCCGCCCACAGCGACGCCCGTATCCGCACGCCCAACAGCGACCCCCGTATCCGCACGCCCAACATCAACGCCAATCCCGCCGACGGCCACGCCAGTGCCAGAGGCCACAAGCACACCTGTGCCAGAAGCGACCAGCACGCCATTGCCAGAAGATACGGCGACGCCCATCCCGCCTACGGCCACGCCAATGCCGACCTCGACGCCAGAATCCATTCGCCCGACCGCCACACCGATCCCGGTGCCGTTGGCCCCGTTTGTGATCTCGGCGACGGGTGAAAATCGCAAGATTATTTTGAGTTGGCCCAAGATTAACAATGCCTACTTTTACAAAGTGCATATTGAGTGTCCGGCAGGTGCAAGCCCGCCCGCCCAAACCGGCACATGCGACGAGCCAGCCGACACCGGCGAAACCAATTATGTCTTTAGCGGTCTGACTAACTATGCACGCTACCGGGTGCAGGTGGTGGGAATGGACGGCAATGGCAATCCCGTTTCGGCCCTGACGCCGATTATTGCGATGCCATATGACAAAGACCTCGCCATTTTCTTGCCATTCTTGCGCGGTCGCAGATAGCATTTTGCATCTCCAAAACGAAAAATTTGAAAATGTCGGTTTCACCCTGAAATAAATAGTGAAACCGACGATACTCCTTACGTCCACGATTCGACGGCAGCATGATTAAAATGCGAGCCGTCTTTTTTTGCCTTATGCCCAAAACGTTACATAACACATTAATCGTCATTGACTTCGACAGCACCATTACCCAAGTTGAAGGGCTAGACGAATTGGCCGATATCGCTATGCACCAGCACCCAAACCGCGAGGCGGTGGTGCAACAAATTCGCAAGATCACCGAGCAGGGAATGAACGGCGAGATTTTGTTTGCCGACGGTTTGCGCCGTCGTATTGCCTTGTTACGGGCGCATCGCAGCCATATCGAGGCGCTGGTGCAACAGTTGCACGGCAAAATTAGCGCCTCGTTCGAGCGCAACCAAGCTTTTTTGCACGAATATGCTGATCAAATTTTGGTGGTGTCAAGCGGCTTCAAAGAGTTTATCGTGCCGGTGGTGACCGCCTTAGGGCTGCATGCCGAACATGTTTTCGCCAACGAATTTTATTTTGACCACGACGGCAACGTAACTGGGGTTGACGAGCAAAACGTATTGGCGCAAGATGGCGGCAAGGTCAAGCTGATGCGCATGTTGCGGGCTGGCGATGTGCCGAATCAACAAGCGCTCAAATTCGACCCGCGCCAAATTGCCGATGTGTTTGTGATCGGCGATGGCTATACCGATTACCAAATTCGTGAATCGGGCCAAGCCAGCGCGTTTTACGCCTTTACTGAAAATGTCGAACGCGCCAAGGTCACGGCCAATGCGGATGCCGTCATCCCATCACTCGACGAATTTTTGTATGTGCATGGCCTGCCGCGCAGTCAATCTTATCCGCGCAGCCGCATGAAAATTTTGCTGCTCGAAAATGTGCATCCGGTGGCGACCCAATTATTGCGCCACGAAGGCTATAGCGTCGAGATGCTGAAGGGGGCGCTGAATGAAGATGAGTTAATCGAAAAAGTGAAGGATGTATCCGTGCTCGGCATTCGCTCTAAAACCGAGATCAGCCGCCGTGTGCTAGAGAACGCGCCCAAGTTGATCGCCATCGGCGCGTTTTGCATCGGCACCAACCAAATTGACCTCGATGCGTGCAGCGAGTATGGCGTGGCGGTGTTTAATGCGCCCTACAGCAACACTCGCTCGGTGGTCGAGCTGGCGATTGGCGAAATAATTATGCTCATTCGCAGTGTTTTTCCAAAAAGCACAGGCATGCATGCCGGCAGGTGGGACAAATCGGCCAATCACAGCTATGAGGTGCGCGGCAAAAAATTGGGCATTATTGGCTATGGGCATATTGGCACGCAGCTTTCAATCATTGGCGAAGCCTTGGGGATGGAAGTGTATTTCTATGACCGCGTGGATAAAATGCCGATTGGCAACGCCAAAAAGTGCCGCACGCTCGAAGACGTGTTGCGCATCGCCGATGTGGTCAGTTTGCACATTGACGGGCGGCCTGAAAATACGAATATGTTTGGGGCGAAACAATTTGAGCAAATGAAAGACGGCGCTATTTTCCTCAATTTGGCGCGTGGGCATTTGGTCGAAATGTCGGCATTGGTGGCCGCCATTAAGCGCGACAAGATTCGCGGCGTGGGGATAGATGTTTTTCCGTATGAACCCAAGACCAACCACGAAGAATTTATGAGCGAACTGCGCGAGTTGCCCAATGTCATTTTAACGCCGCACATTGGCGGCAGCACCGAAGAGGCCCAAGAGGGCATCGGCAATTATGTGCCAGAGCGGTTGCTCGAATATTTGAATAATGGCAGCACCACCGGCAGTGTCAATTTGCCTGCCGTGCAATTGCCGGTGCTGCAAAACGCACATCGTTTGCTGCACATTCACCGCAATGTGCCGGGCATTATGGCGAAGCTAAACGCGCTGTTTGCCAAATACCAAATCAACATCAGCGGGCAATACCTCAAGACGAACGAGCAGGTCGGTTATGTAATTGTAGATCTTGACAAGAATTACACCGATGCGTTTGTCGAGGAAATTAAGAATATTGATCACACCATTCGGTTTAGGATGTTGTATTAGGCGTTTTGCCTGATTAAATGCTGGCGATTACACTCGAATGGCGATTGATCGCCGTGTAGGCGTGGCACGCCGTATTTTTCGGCTTGTCTGCCTAAACTTTTACTGGCAGGTAAACAAGGCTGTTCAAAAGTCAGCATAGCGCTCAATACGTCATCTCCGCGAACGCGGAGATCCATAACGTTGCAAGCAAAAACGCAACAAACTCGTAAAATT
>JAHBAL020000424.1 GCA_018500105.2 Anaerolineae bacterium | reverse complement strand
AGATGTGTATAAGAGACAGGCCATGCCGTGCCTTTTTCGGCCACTTGAATGGGGTAAAACGTGCGTTTGCCAATTTGCAACGAAAACCCGCCGAACTCGCTGAAAGCATATTCGGCCTTGAGCAGGTCGGGATGATTGCGCACGAGCACGCCGATGCCCTGATTGGTGTCGTTTTCCTCGTCGGCGGTGGCCGCCAAAATAATATCGCGTTTGGGGCGAATGCCCTGTCGCACCAAGGTCAAAAAGACCGCCAATTGCATTGCGCCGATGCCTTTCATGTCTATGCTGCCGCGTCCATACACGTAGCCGTCTTTAATTTCGCCGCCAAAGGGATCCATCGTCCATTTTTCTGGCTCGACTGGCACGACATCGGTGTGCGAATAAAGCAACAGCGGCGGCAGGCTGCCGTCGCCCTTGAGCCGCGCAATCACATTGCCGCGATTCGGCGCGGTCTCGATCACGATGGGCGTGACGCCGTTTTGCTGCAAAATGTGGGCAATGTGATCTGCCGCGATCTTCTCATTGCCGGGCGGGTTGACTGTCTTTAGGCGAATCAGCCCTTGCAATATCTGCAAAGTCTCATCCGCGATGGCGTTCCAGTTTAGGGTTGACATAGTTGGGAGAAAGTGCTAAGTGCTAAGTCCTAAGTGCTAAGTGCTAAGTCCTAAGTCCTCCGCACCAAGCACTTAGGACTTAGGACTTAGCACTTAGCACTTAGGGACCTGTTGGCGGGCGACGGCCCAGAGTCCGACGAGGACGATTGCGCCGAGCAGGAAGGGCCAACTTGAGCCGAGGTATTGGAAAATGAGGCCCCCGCCGATGGGGGCGATGACGTGGGCGAGGCTGTTGAAGGCGCTGTTTAGCCCCAAATAGCGCCCGACTTCGTCGGGGGCGACGTTTTTGCTGATCAGACTGCTGAGGGTAGGGCCAAGCACCGAGCCGCCGACGGTGGCGGGGATCATGGCGAGCATGAGCCACGCGATGCCGAGCCAGCCGGTGTTGCTATCGGGCGGCAATTGCACATGGCTGTAATCGGTGGCGCCAGTTTTGCCCGCCAACTCGGTTTGTAATGCCGATTGTGAGTAGCCGGGCATGGGGGTGCTGGGTGTAAGCGCGGCGAAAAATAGGCCAATGGCAAGCGTGCTTAGGCCGAGCAAAATGAGCCATTTGTCGCCATATTTTTTGCTCCACTGGCGCACCAATCCGCCCTGAACCACGACGGCCAGCACGCCGATAAAGGCGAACAAGCCGGAATTGCCGCCAGCGCCCATGCCGAGGCGGGGGAGGGGGAACAGCGAGAGCAGATTTTCGAAGCCGCCGAAAATGGTTTGCGCAGCCAAGACCAAGAGCAGCAAAAAGCCGACTTTGGGCTGGGCAATGGCCTTAAACATGGCAGCCGGGCCGATGCCGCCGGGGCTACTTGTGCCGCGTTTGCTGGGGTCATGAGTTTCTTTGAACCAAAAGGCGGTGAGCAAAATCGAGAGCAGCGAAAAACCTGCCGCGACAAAAGCGGGGGTGGCATAGTTGTATTGGCTGAGCGAGAGGCTGACAAAGGCGATGACGGGGCCGATGGTGAAGCCGAGACCGAAGGCCGCGCCGATCAGGCCCATTGCCTGCGTGCGGTTCTTTTCGCTGGTGCTGTCGCTCAGGGCGGCTTGGGCGGTGCTGATATTACCACCGCTCAGCCCGTCAATGATGCGTGAAATAAAAAGCAGCGGCAAGCTGTTGGCGAAGCCGAGCAAGATGAAACCGATGAGCGTGCCGACTTGGCTAGCCAATAAAACGGGTTTGCGGCCAAATCGGTCGCTGAGCGAGCCAAGGATGGGTGCGCCGATTAATTGCATGAGCGGGTAGGCCGCGCTGAGCATGCCGATCACGACCGCATTGGCCCCGAAAGCGGTGGCGTAGAGCGGCAGTAAGGGGATGATGATGGTGAGGCCAAGCAGATCCACCAGCACAATCACAATAATCGGCAAAATGCGTTTGAAGTCTAGCTTGTCGGAAGTCATAGGACGTTTTTGGGTGATGGGTGATGAGGGATGAGTAATGAGTAATGAGTAATGAGTAATGAGTAACGAGTAACGAGTAACGAGTAACGAGTAACGAGTAACGAGCGTTGGGTTTACAGCCTACGCAATGGGCGTTTGTTATGTGGCTGCGGGTGCGACACTTGGTAATCGCACTCAGGCCATTCAGCGAAAATAAATGAGCGATTGAAAATCTTAGCGGGCAGCAAAATTCCATATGCCGCACTTATAGACAAATAAATTAAAAGCCGCAGTTACCCCTCACCTAGCCTTTCCCTCAGGGAGAGGCTAGGTGAGGGGCGTTGATGGTTAGCGCGACGTTTAAATGGTTTATCTTTAGCACTCAAAACTCAAAACTCAAAACTCATTACTCGTTACTCGTTACTCGTTACTCATCACTTATCACTCACCACACTAATAGATCCATCCGCCGCGCACGGTGGCGACGTTGAGGAACATGAGGGCGAGTGAGAGGACGGCGAGGATGAGGCCGACGAGGTAGCCGCGTTTGCGGGTCATGGGCACGATCATGTGGGCGAGGGCGGTGATGATGACGCCGGTGAAGACGTGCTCCCATGCTTGGCGATACATGACGCCGGTAGCACCGGTCAGTTTGCCGATGACGTTGGGAACGCCCAAGACGAATTGCGCGGTGATGACACCGGCATAAACGCGCCCAAGTGTGAGGTCAATGCCCTCGTAGCGCGATTTTTGGATCAGGCTGAGGGTGTATTTCACCACCAGCAAGATGGCGACCAGCGCCAAGATCCATCTCCAATGACCATGAATTGTTTGTAGTAGTAGCATTTGTGTTTTCCTTTTGTTTTTTCATTCGCATAATGGCGTTATTCAGCACCGATGGGCGGTTTTGTTTGCGCTATTATGCGTAAGATCACCGTGTCGAGCCATGCCAATTCGCTATTGAGCACATAGATTTGATGCTCGATGAGCAATTGTAATGAGCCGGCGTGTTTGGGGGTGTGTTGTGTTTGATTAATTTGGCTGAGTAAATGTTTTCGGCGTTGTTGCAATAGGGCGATGGCTTCGTCTTGGCTAAGGGTGTCAATGAAGGCGATGCCGATGTCGTTTGACAATTTTGGCAAGTTAAATGAGGCCAGATTTTGCCGCAATAGCCGTTGAAACTCGGCTTCGCCCGCAGCGGTGAGGGTGTAGGTTTTACGCGGGGGGCGGTTGCCCTCGCGGGTTTCTTGCACAATCACCCAGCCGGTTGCAGCCATTTTGTCGAGCAAAAAGTAGGCTGTTGACTTTTTCAAGTCTACGCAAGCGTTCATCGCGCCTTCAACGAAGGCTGATAGCTCGTAGCCGTGGGTGGCGTGTTGGCGCAGCAAGCCAAGCAATAATAATTCGCGTTCCATCAGTATTGATTAGTCAGATTTGACCAATTGTAGCATAGTTGCAAAGGGGCAGGTGGCAGGTGGCAGGTGGCAACTCTTCAACTTTGCAACCTGCAACCTGCAACTCTGCAACTCTGCAACTTTTTAACCCGTCCCAACCGCGTGGGTGAGGGCGTGCTGGAGGGCGGCGGGGTGGTAGCTGCGCCAGCGGGCGCATAGGTATTGATCGGGGCGGAAGAGGTAGACGCTGCCGGGCTGGGCGTCGTAGCGGCGTGCCCAGTCGCCCGTGTGGTCGTGTATGCCATTGACCGAGGACGGCAGCGTCTACCT
>JAHBAL020000135.1 GCA_018500105.2 Anaerolineae bacterium | reverse complement strand
GGGCGATTTTGAAAAAGAAGCCGCCGCGCCCGCCCTCGCGGCCCAATATAACCTCACGCTCGTCTCGCCGCCCGGCGAACGGGTCAAGCTCTATACCGCTCAACGCAGATCCCAGATTCCCCCACTCCAAGCCAACGCCGCCACCGCACAGGATGAGAACACAAAATGAGCGCTTATTCATTCGAGCTTGGCCTATTAGCCTTTGTAGGCTTGCCTTGGCTGTCGGGGTTCATGATCATCGCCGCCTTGTGGAACCGTCGTTTTCGGCCCGGCCTGCTGGTCAAATTTTTCATGGCCCCTGCCGTTGGCTATGGGCTGTCGTCGGCCTTCGCCTATATTTGGTTTGGCCTATTTCAAAGCGTGCGCAACGATTTCCCGCTCGAAGATGTGGCTTTTCATTGCCTCATCATCGGCATGTGCGTGCTGTATTTGCTGGCACAGCCCACGCCAAATTTGCCGAGCGCCCTGCACACCTTCACGCGGCAAATGGGTTGGGCATGGCAAGCGAAACAATTCATCCAACAATTACTCCAAAGCCGCCCTTGGCTTAATTTGGCGCTGCTGACCTTGTTTGGGCTGCAACTCATTGTGCTCGGCATCGCCGCCATCAACCAAAGCCTCGACCAACCACACGGGGGTTGGGATGCTTGGCAAACGTGGAATTATCGGGCGCGGGTGCTGTATCGCAGCGGCAATTTTGCGCTCAATTTTCTGCCTTACGGGCATTTCGATTACCCAATGCTGCTGCCGCTCAGCGTCATTCGCGGCTGGCAATATGTTGGCGGCGAAACGCAAATTGTGCCGCTGCTGCTCGGGCTTGTCTTTCTGTTCGCCAGCGTCGGGCTACTCTTTAGCGCCATCGCCTTGTTCAACAGCATTCGCAACGCCACACTCGCGGGGCTGCTCTTGCTCGCCACCAGCCGCTATTGGCATTGGGGTGTATCGCAATACGCCGATGTGCCGCTGGCCTACTTGGGGTTATGTGTAGCAGTCATGTTGTATACGCTGCGCCAGCAACACACCAGCCTCGACACGCACGCGCACGGTCGCGCCATGTTACTCGGCCTGTTGCTGGGGCTGTGTGTGTGGCTGAAAAACGAGGGGGCATTTTGGCTGTTGGCGGTGTTGGGGCTGCTCATTTGGCACAACCTGCACCAGCCCTACGACACCGACCGCGATCTGAGCACCTTGCCGGTAGCGCATGTGCTGCTCGGCGCGTTGCCAGTTTTGGTGGTAGTGTTCAGCCTCAAGTTCAGCGTCTCCGAAACCAACGATGTGGTAGCAGGGCAATCACTGATCAACACAGCACAGCGTCTGCTCACCCCCGACCGCTACGCCGCCGTTTATTACGCTGCACTGGGAGCCGTTACTGGCTACTTTTTGTGGTTTTTCGCCGTGTTGGTGCTGATGTCGCAACCGCGTCCGGCAGAATATGGGAACGGCGCGGCCACGCATCGCGCTACCGCCCAAGCCCGCCTGCTCACGCTGCTCGTCTTGGTGTTACTCGCCTACGCCCTCACCTTCGTCGTCACCCCCCAGCCGTTGCAATGGCATCTCGAGACCTCACTCGACCGTCTCCTCCTCCATCTGTGGCCCGCCTTCCTGCTCGCGGCCTTTTTGTAGTGCTGAGTCCTGAGTGCTAAGTGCTAAGTGCTAAGTCCTGAGTGCTAAGTCATTTTACAAAAGCGAACACTGTCACCGCTTTACCTTGTGGCATAAGGCTATTGCATTGAAATAAATGACAGAATGGGTTCGCCCGAACGGCGCAATCGCCGTTCTACATAACAGCGCCGGTTACACCGGCTTAGTTTGCAGTCCACCGCGTAAGCTATATCCTCATCGCCATTCAACTCCATGCGCAAAATAGCCTTAGCACTTAGCACTTAGCACTTAGCACTTAGCACTCAAAACTCAGAACTCAGAACTCAGAACTCCTTATAATTCCCGCCGATGCGACAATTTTGGGTGGTGATTTTGACCTTATTGGGGGCGGGGTTGCGGGTGTATCAGTTGACCGCACGCAGCCTATGGACGGATGAAAGCATTACGCTCATTCGCATCCAGCATTCGTGGGGCGATATTTTTCGCAATCATGTCTATTTGCTCGACATGCAAACGATTGACACCAACCCGTTTGTCTATTTTGCCGCGCTCAAATTATGGTCACTGGGCGCGGGGTCGAGCGAATTTGCGCTCAAACTGTTCTCGGCGTGGCTGGGTGTGCTGCTCATTCCGCTCACCTATGCGCTGGGGCGGCGGCTATTTGGACATCGCGCCGGACTACTGGCGGCGCTGTTCGTGCTGCTCTCGCCCGGCATCGAATGGTATAGCCACGAACTGCGCATGTATACCCTCGTCGGCTGCCTCTCGGCGCTGAATGGAATTTTGACCCACCAAACAATGGTTAAGGGTCAATGGTCAATGGTTAATGCAGAGCGAGGCAAACCGCATCGCCGATTCCTAATCTTATTGTGCATGAGCGGGTTAGCGTCAATCGCCACCCACTACACCTTCGTGGGCCAAGTGGCGGGGCTGTGGGGATTGGTGGCGCTGGGAATGTGGCAACGGCAGCGCGGCGGCACGGGCTGGCGGCTGAGCGCCACGCAACAACGGCTAGGGCTGGCCGTCATCATCATCGCCAGTATCGGCGCAATTGGGCTGTCTACCTCTAGCGCCATCGCCCAGCAAATTCAGCGGCTGGTCATGGGGCAAGAAAGCGATTATTTCTTTGTGCCGCTGCACATGATGTGGAACAGCGTCATCAACGGTTTTGTGTTTGGCCTAAATGCCGGCGATCCAACCGGCGGGCTGTTTGCTTGGGGGCTGTGCGCGGTGGCAATCTGGGCGTTTATCGCCGCACCAAAATCCGCACGGGCTGTCCTCATCGCGGGGGGGCTGATGCCGCTACTGGTGTGGTTCGGGATCTCCTTCATCAAATCCAACTTTCAAGGCTTACGCCACATGTTCTTGCTGCTGCCCTATATCGCCGTCGCGTTGGCTGGCTGGCTCACAGTTCACGGCTCCCGGCTCGCGGCTCGCGGCACACGGCATACGGCTCATGGCTCATGGCTCATGGCTCTTAGCTCACTAATTCTCGCCGCCCAAAGCTACGGGTTGGTCGGCATGTTCACGCCCTCCGAACATTGGCACGACGACTGGCGCAGCGTGGCCCAACACGTGCGCCGCAACTGGCTGGCGGGTGATGTGCTGCTGCTCAATTCACAAACCGTGCATGGCGCAATCGCGCTATATGCGCCCGACCTCAAGTGGGAGATCACCCCGCCGGTGCAGACCAACCAGCGCGACCAGGCCGACGCCGACAAACTGCGCACGCTCAGCCAAAGCCATCGCCGCATTTGGTTTGTGCACGAAAAGCCAAATAACAGCATCTCGGCGTGGCTGCGCC
>JAHBAL020000049.1 GCA_018500105.2 Anaerolineae bacterium | reverse complement strand
GAATGGGAATACGGCGACAAGCGGGACAGATTTCACGGCGGTGAGCAATGCCGCACTGACGATTCCCGCCGGACAGACGGTGGCGACGGCGACGGTGAGTGTGGTGGGCGACACGCTGTATGAAGGAAACGAGACGTTCACGGTGAGCCTGAGCAGCCCAGTTAATGCGACGATCTTGGTGACGGATGCGGTTGGGACGATCACGGATGATGACGCAATTCCTCAGATATTTATTGGGGATGCCAGCGCGGCGGAAGGCAATGCTGGAACAGTTAACCTTACCTTTAATGTCACCTTAAGCGCATCGTCGAGTGTGGTGGTGACGGCGGCATATAATACCTCGGCTGGCACTGCCAGCACTGGCAGTGACTTTGCCGCAACCAGTGGCACTGTGACTTTTATAGCGGGCGAAACAAGCAAGAGCATTACCGTAAGTATCTCTGGAGACACTGTGTATGAGTCAAATGAAACCTTGAGTGTGGTTTTGTCAAATTTGACTAATGCAAGTGCTGGTCGAACTTTTGGTTTAGGCACAATTACAAACGATGATACTGCGCCTGTCATTGTCATTAATGCCTCTGGCGCGGTTAGTGAGGGAAATTCTGGTAATGCAAATATGGTCTTTACAGCGACTTTGGCAGGTAGCACTGAGCTAGAAGCTTCGGCAAGTTATGCTACTGCAAGCGGGACTGCACTGCAAGGAACCGACTTCCTCACTGCGGCAGGTTCAATTACCTTTTCGCCGGGCATCACTCAGCGCATTATTGTGGTGCAGATAATTGGCGATACAGCAGTAGAGGCGAATGAAACATTCATACTTAGCTTAAGTGCCCCGATCAATGCTACGCTTGACGCCGCATCGGCAACTGGCATGATCATCAATGACGATGTGTCACCTTCTCCCCCTGCGCCACCTGCACCGTCTCCCTCTGAGCCACCCGCGCCTCCTGCTGCGCCGCCACCTGATACCACTGATACAGACGGCGATGGACGTAGTAATACACAAGACCCAGACGATGATGCCGATGGTGTTGTTGATCAAATTGAACTTCAGGATGGTTACAACCTCGGCTTGGGAAGCGGCGGTGCACCGAATGTGGATGTGGATGGTGACGGGGTGATCAATGTGCTAGACCCTGAGAATGATGGGGATGGTATTCCGGATGGCTTAGAAGGCACAAGCGATACGGATGGGGACGGCAAGCCGGATTATATGGACGATGATTCGGATGGGGATGGCATCTCTGATTTGGTGGAGGCGGGATTGATTACGCGCTTTGGCAGTGACGGTAAGCCATTAGACACCGATCAAGATGGCCTGCCAGATGATATTGACGCAGAACCGAATCGCCCAAGCACAAAGACGATAGCTGTTAAATTACGCGATTCTGATGGTGACGGCGTGCCCGATTATCTTGATCTTGATAGCGATAACGACGGCATACCAGATGTGGATGAGATTGGTGTAGGCGGTCTGTTGCGTTTGAGTGTTGATGAGGCAGTGCAATTGAAGGCGCGTGACACCGATGGCGATGGTGTGCCGGATTACCTTGACATTGACAGCGATAATGACTGTATTTCGGATATTGTTGAATTGGGCTTGGGTGAATTTGACAAGAACAACGATGGCTTGGTGGATGGCACGGATGCTGATAAGGACGGCATTTTGGATGCGGTGGACAGTGTGCCGGGTAAGCGCACGATTACCAAGCGCGTATTGCCTGATACCGATAATGATGGGCTACCAGATCACCTTGACCCTGATTCAAACAATGACGGCAAGTTTGACATCGCGGTGTGTATTGCCAAGTTTGGGCAAAACCTTGATGCCAATCAGGATGGACGAATTGACAATGCCACCGATGCCGACAAGGATGGTGTGGCAGACGTGATTGATGCCGACAAGACGAAGTATGGTGGAATTCGCAACCCGCTATCGGGTTCTCATTCGGCGATAACGACAACCGTTTATCTGGTATTTGTGAGCCGCTAAACAAAACGCCCCGAAATCAAAACCTGATTTCGGGGCGTTTTTGGTAGGTTTTGCGTTTGAGTGCAGCAATGTTAGTTCTGCTGTGTCGCAACTTGCACCCGCGACAAAATCTCCGCCAATAACTCGGCGAGTGTTTTGAGCGGGGACGGTAGCGCCGCAATAGTAAAGATCGTCAGTATCTGGTTTTGGTTGGTGCTGGTTGGTTGCGCTAAAAATTCGAGCAATGTGTTAGCGGCGATGGTTGGCGTGGGATGGGGCACGGTTGGTGCTGCGCCGCAACTCGCCGCAATGGCAGCCAAAGCGCTGCTCCCAATTAACATCAACCATCGCCGCCGATTCATATGCTTACCTCACAATTATTGCTGGCCCGCCAATTTGGCTGCT
The DNA here is from genome assembly GCA_018500105.2 of Anaerolineae bacterium. Classification (GTDB taxonomy): domain Bacteria; phylum Chloroflexota; class Anaerolineae; order J036; family Brachytrichaceae; genus AQU-03. The sequence continues at coordinate 2,774 of JAHBAL020000049.1, read as the reverse complement.
CAGCACTTGTTTTACGCCCTGAATTGCGTTTAGCATCGCCTCAACTTGCGGCGCAACTGCCGATTCGCAAATGCAGTGAATGTTTGGCCCAGCGTCAATGGTGAAAGCGACGGCGACACCGCTGGCTCGCAACTCCTGCACCGCGTGCATGATCGCCATCGAAGCCGGTAGCCAATACATCAGCGGCGGTTGCGATGTCATCATCACGCCGTGCATCATCAGCGCGTCTTGCTCGATCACCTCAGCAAGCAATGCGAAATCGCGCTGGCGAATGGCTTGCTCGCACAGCCCAAACCGACGCTCAGTGTCGGCCACTCGCGCCGCCTGCAATGGCGAGGTCGGCGCGAGGGCGTGGCCTTCGGTGCTGCCGGTTTTTTTGTGCCCGCTGCTAACCACGCCGATCACATCCATCAGCGCCCAATGGTCGGGCGGTGCGATGGTGTAAGCGTGGGCGTCGCGCCACGCCACAAACCCACCCGGCACGCTGCGGCTGGCGCTGCCGCTGCCTTGCCGTGCAAGGGCGCTCAGTTCGGCTTCGCTTTTGCTCAATTGCAGCGCCGCGCAGGCTGCCACCGAGAGTGCGGCAAAGGCGCTGGCCGATGATGCGATGCCCGCGCCCATGGGAAAATTGTTGTGCGAAATGACCCGCGCAAATTTGGGGTGGGTGGCATTCGGTTCGCCGCGCACCAAGTCGAGGTGCTTGACTACCCGCGCATACGCGCCGCCTTGGGCGGGTGCTTCGTCAATCACCACTTCGTCACGCTCAAGCGCCGCGTCAAATTCGACTGTGGTTGTGGTGTAAAGGTCGCGCAAATTGAACGAGATGGACGGGTTGATCGGCAGCCGCAATGCTTCATTTGAATTACCCCAATACTTGATTAGGGCGATATTGCTCATGGCGAGGGCGGTGGATTTGTAAGATGTGATCGGCTTTGGCATGATGTGAAAATGCTATAAATAATCAATAATCGAATAAGGTTAGCGCTTGTCATTAAATCCCAGCACTCGTCGCCGAATGCCTTGGGTTAAAACGGGCACGTTAAAGTTTATCAATAAACCGACTTGCCAATTCCCAAGTTTAAGATAGGTGAGCAATTGCGCATCAAAAACAGGCAACAAAACTTCGACAGCTTTTAACTCAACAACGACTTGTTCAGCTACGAGCAGATCTAGCCGATAGCCGCAATCTAGCTGAATACCTTTATAAATAACTGGTAGGGGGTATTGGCGTCTATAAGGTATTTTTTGCAAATCCAGTTCATAACATAGACAATGTTCATAAGCGGATTCGAGTAAACCGGGACCAAGCGCACGGTGCACCTCGATTGCTGCGCCGATGATGGTTTGGGTGAGTTGATTTATTGTCATTATTCTGGTTGTGTTACCGCAGAGGCACAGAGACGCGGAGTTCGTTGGGTTTTATCTTTGTGTCTCCGTGTCTTTGCGGTTGACTTAACTCTCTGGTTGTGTTACCGCAGAGGCACAGAGTCGCGGAGTTTATTAAATCTCGACTCCGCGTCTCTGCGCCTCTGCGGTTATTAACATAACACTGTCTGCCACCCATTGCGGCTGCTCCAAATGCAGCGCGTGCCCGGCGTTTGCTGCGATGATACACCGCGATGCGGGGAGGGCCGTGTGCATTTGCTGGGCAATTTCGACAAATTTCGCATCGCGCTCGCCTGCCAGCCACAGCACCGGCATGGCTAATTCGCCCAGCCGATGCCAAAACGAGGGCTGTGCGCCCGTGCCCATGCCGCGCAAACTGTGGGCGAGGCCGCTGGGTTGGTTGCGCATTCGTTCGGCGCGGAGTTTGGCGGCGGCGTTTTCGCTTAGAGTTTGCCCGCGCCACAGCGGCAGCTTCTCCCATTCAGCCACAAATGCCGCGATGCCGTTGCGCTCGATGCGTTGGGCCAAAGCGTCATCGCTGGCGCGGCGGGCGGCGCGTTCGGCCTCGGTTGCCAAGCCGGGCGACCCGCTGATGACGGTGAGGCTGCGCACGCAGTGCGGATGCAGCAACGCAAACCCCAGCGCCAAACGTCCGCCCATTGAATACCCAAGCACATGCGCCGATGCGAGGCCCAGTGCCGCCAAAAGTGCGCGTAAATCATCGCAGGCGGCGGGCATAGCGCAACGGTCGGCGCTGCTTGGCAAAGTGCTTTGCCCGTGCCCCAGCAAGTCAACGGCGATGAGGCGAAACTGCGTCTTTAATAAGGCGCGTATCTCGTCCCAACTGCGCACGCTGCCGGTGAATCCGTGTAATAGTAGCAACGGCTCGCCTTCGCCCTCGATTTCGAGGTAATAATGAATGTCATTTACGCAGATGTTCATGATTGAAATTTAAAATAGAAAATGGAAAATTTAAAATTGTGGGCACACACTTTCGGAAGTTTGAGGTCCTCCTTTTAAATTCTAAATTTTAGATTTTTCATTTCCTCTGCGGCGGCGGCGCGATTGATTTTGCCGGAGGCGGTTTGTGGCAAGGCGACAGTGAATTGGATAAGGCGAGGCAATTTATAGCCCGCCAATTGAGCGCGGCAAAATTGCAGCAATTCTGCTTTGAGCGTGTTTTCGTCTCGCTCGAAATAGCTCGACGCGAGCGCGATGAGTGCCGTCACCTGTTGGCCCCATTCAACCGACGGCACACCCACCACCACTGCTTCGGCAACGGCGGCATGTTTGCGCCACACGGCCTCAACCTCTGTCGGATAGACATTTTCGCTGCCACTCACGATCAAATCGCTGCGGCGGTGCACCAAATGCGAATCGGCCTCGTG
>JAHBAL020000372.1 GCA_018500105.2 Anaerolineae bacterium | reverse complement strand
AGATGTGTATAAGAGACAGCATCAAACTCACCCACCTCGGCATAACATTGGCGCGTAATGATCATGGCTGCACCTGTTACAAACTGGATGTCGTTGCTATCTTCAGGCAATTTAAAATGAAACCCCTCACCCAAAGGTTGAATTACCGTGCCGCCAAGATGGCTAACCTGACCTTGCGCATCCACCAATTGACACCCCACAATCCCGATTTTGTGCGAATTGGGGTCAGACAAAATCGCCAACACCGGCGATAGCCAGTCTGTTTTTATTTGACTATCTTGGTTTAACAACAAAAAAAGATCACCGGTTGCCGCTTTTAGACCTTGGTTAACAGCATGGGCAAAACCAGTATTCATGACGTTTTTAATATGAATCTGGTGATTATTTGGAATCTCCTGCGCAATAAGCCCGATTTTTTCGAGCGTATTATCAGTAGAGGCATTGTCTACAATAATCACTTCTAATGGGTTGCGCGTGTGTTCATACAAGCTTTGCAAGCAAGCTTCAATAAATCTTTCACCATTACAAGTAGGAATAATAACCGAGATTTGGGGTTGTACGTTTTCTAACATATTGAAAATGCTCTAAACCGGTATTTAAATCGCTTGCCGACGCAACCACCATACCCCGCGATGCCCAACAAGCAGCCGCACAATAAACTTAAACGCCGAAAACAACGTCAAGCCAAACGCCTCCGCCGCATTGAGTAACCCCATTTGGCGCAAACGCCAATAATTGCCCATTTCAGCCAAACGCATACGCCACAAATTTTTGCTGAGCGAAGGTGTGTCTTTATCGCGCCATGTCACAGTCACCAAAGGCACATCTAACCGCGCCAGCTTGTGCCCCTGCAAACAAAGTTGCATGAGCAGCAAATAATCTTCACAATAACGCACACTGGGGTCGAACCGACACGGCAAATCACATTTCAACAGCATTGACGGCGTAACAAACGGATTAGAACGCAATATATCACGCCGTTTAACCATTTTCACCCCAATTTCTTCACCCTTTACCTCTTGCTCCTTGGTTCTTGGTTCTTGGCTCTTGGCTCTTGATTCCATCTGCTCGCCATAGGCAAACACACAATCATGCCCACACACTGCCACGTCCCCATGCGCCTGCATCCAAGCAAATTGAATTTCGAGCTTACGTGGATGCCATACGTCATCCGCATCTAAAAATGCGATATACGGCTGCGTCGCCGCATCCCAACCTGTATTACGGGCGGCAGCGGGGCCAAGATTTGTTGAATGATTTATATAAACAAGCGTCGGTGGCGCGTTTGTTTGCTGTGCACCGTGAAACTGATATGCCGATATCGTATCGCTACTCCCGTCATTCACCACAATCATTTCAGCCGGCAACTGCGTTTGCGCCAAAACTGAAGCGATCGCCCTATCGAGGCGATCAGCACAGTTGTAACATGGGATAACGACGGAGATCGGCAACATCATTACGAATGATAACGCTGGCACATACCAGTAACCCCACGATAGCCATCAGCAATGCCATGCAAGGTTGCAAGGCGGGCGGCTTGACGCCATTTGCCACGATTTACCCCGCGCAATATCAATTGCGCGGGTAAATAATACATGTGAAAAAGCACCTTCAACGAAAACGGCAGCCACCGATTTGCAATAGACACCCGGTTTCGCGCTGTGTAATATTGGGTGCGCGGGTTAAATGCGCCACCAAAATTTGATGCCGCCTGATGATAAATGATGGCTTGGGGCGCAACTGCACACGTAAAACCATGTTTGTGTGCAAAAAGGCACAAATCAATATCTTCTTGATACATAAAAAAGCTGGGGTCAAATACCCAACCATGCAGCGTTATACGCTGCTGCAACAAATCGCGCCGCATAAACATGGCGGCGCCGCTCAGCAACAAACGCTTGGGCGGAACATTGTCATATTGTCGCCCTTTGAATAAATATTGCGGCCACTGTGCGCTGAGCCATTCTGTTTTGCCGCTCACAGGCGACACAATACGCCCTCCTGTTAGCGCCGTATCCTGTTTCAAGGCACTGTGCAATAGCTGTTCAATCGCCGTCGGGGCAACTTCGGCATCATTATTCAGCGCCAAGACATAATCTGCACCACACGAAATCGCTTGCGCAACGCCCAAATTCATGCCAGCCGCATAGCCAAGGTTGGTATGCGAATGAATGATGGTTGCGCTTAAATTGGGCAACGGGCCATCGGTGCTATCGTTATTAACAATAAAAATATCATCTGGTTGCAATGATGAAGCCCGTAATGCTGCAACGCAGCGTTGGGTGCTAGGCCACGCTCGCCAATTAACCACCACTACGACAATTTTAGGCACAATTTGGTTTCCTTAAGTCTATGTTGGCCTCAAGGCATATCATACTAACTTCTGAGTCAAAATAGAATAAATCAAACACATAAATTGTCACGTCACCCCGAAGCGCAGCGAGGGGTCTTTGCCGAAAATCGGCACGATGATTAAATTTCCGCAAAGATTCCTCCTCGTAGTTTACCCTGAGCTTGTTGAAGGGTCGGAATGACCCGCAAAATATATGCGATTAAAATCCACTTTGATCGTGCGGTTTGTATTACAACCGATAAATAAGCGTTCTTTCGCACTTTTTCAACACCCATAATCCTAATATCAGTGAAAAAAGAGCAATTCCAATGGGGATCAGCCATTCTGCTAGGCTTGGAAATTGATTGTCGTAAATCAACCGCCGCATCAGCGTTACCAAATAATAAAAAGGACTATAGCTGAATAGATGTCGGCTTGCTTCGGGAATAAAGTCGAGCTTAAAATAAATGGGGGTAAACCACATAAACCCCTGCAAGATCACTTGCACAAAATGAGAAATATCGCGAAAATAAACGGTGATTGAACTCAAGATTAACGTAATGCCCAGCGAAAAGATTGCCAAAACAAGCATTGCGACAGGCAAAAGCAAATGCGTGCGGCTTAAGTGCAGCCCAAATATAAGCCCAATCGAATAATAGCCTAATAAACCAAAGAAAAAATTAACTAACTCATTACATATGGTTACTAACGGAAATAAAATTTTGGGCACATATAGTTTTTTCAAATACCCTTCGGCATGAATGAAGGCTTGAGTGCCTGAGTTGATCGAAGCCGACAGAAAAGTCCAAGTGACAATCCCACTCATCTGATAGATTGAAAATTTCAAAGGGTCTTGGCTAAACATGAGCGAAAATACAACCGTCATAATTGCCAAATTGAGTAGCGGGTTAAAAAACGACCACAGCACCCCAAAAAATGAACGCCGATAACGCTGTTGCACCATGCTTGTGACGATGTTTTTGAGGGCATGACGATATTTGACAATATCATCCCCAGTGCGTTTCACATAGGCCCACCAAGTTTCATTATCAGTCGCGCCGTAAGTCCGTGTAATCATGGCTTGTTTGTGTTGTGGTTGTAAACAAAATGCAAAGCAGCTAATTTACAAACGCCTCGCTGGTATAAAACGCATTACATTCCGCAGGCGTGCCCTGCATTAAGAGTTTACCTTTGTGCAATACAATCGCGGTGTTGCACAAATCCAAAATTTGCGGCATGGTGTGCGATACTAAAATGACAATATGTGACGACGAAAACAACTGACGCATTCGCGCTGTCGCCTTGCTTACAAAATGACTATCACCTGTCGAAAGTAATTCATCTAACAACAGTATTTCTGGCTGTATTGTGGTTGCAATTGAAAATGCCAAACGCGAATACATGCCACTCGAATAATATTTTAGCGGCATATCAATAAATTCGGCCAATTCGGCAAATTCAACAATCTCAGCTTCGTGCTCGGCCATTGCTTCTGGTGCAATCCCTAACATTGCCCCATTTAAATAAATATTTCTTCTGCCGCTCAATTCAGGATTAAACCCTGCGCCCATTTCGATCAAGGGAGATACCCGTCCGCGAACCAACAGTTGCCCGGCATGTAAGGGGTAAATGCCAGCGATGGCTTTCAATAAAGTGGACTTGCCAGCGCCATTACGTCCAATAATGCCTAAGCGATCCCCGCTTTTAATGGTAAGGCTAATCTGATTGAGCGCATAAATTTCGGTGTAGCCGGTGGCACGTTTTTGCCGCTGCGACAACCAATCTAAAACCGTCTCTTTGATTGAAGGGGTTCGGTTATGATAGATGCGAAATCGGAGCGACACTTGATCAAAGTCAATAAGCGCAGACATGTTGACATTTTACTCGTTGAAATGAAAATTAAAAACATCCTAAAACAGTTGTGTTTTAGGATGTTTTTAACTGTCTCTGCAAAAATCAGGGGTAAAACAAATTGCCAGAATCACTACCTGCTCTCGGCCAATAGCGTAAAGATATGCTGAGTGTGGCCTCAAACTAAGGAGTTCATCAATTTCACTATCCCCCTCAAGGGGCCAGATTACTGGCCTATCTTGAGGAAGAATCGTGAAATCTGCAATCCACAATTTTCACCTGTGCGAGGTATACCTCGAAGGCTGAGCAGTTATTTGTGCCTCAGCAGTGATTAAGACCACGATGTCTTAAATTAAAACACAAACGCTAGTCAATCTGCTTTATTTTTTAACGCATTGTGGCAAGCCGCTCACCATGACATAAGGCGGTGAATCTTTGAGGGGTGTAGTTGCAACATAACCGCCACCCACAACTTGGTCTGAGCAGATAATGACTTGTGTGCCAGCCGGCAGCTCTGACAGCGCTTTAAAGGTCAATTGTTGCCCTTTGCTCCCATCGGCGTTGGTAGCAAATATGTTCGAGCATGATTGGCCATCTACAAAGTTATCACCAAACTTGCTTTCAATAAAAACACATTTTTCGCTGGTTGTGCTGCTGCCGATTCCGCCTCCAGTTAAAGAACTCGTCACATCAGACAATGCGGGTATAGCCAAGACAACGAGTGACGCTAACCCCGCACATACGCCATACACAAGTGACCTTGATTTTTGTGAATTTTTCATATTTAATCTCCTGTGTTATCTATCGGTTTTTGATCAAGCTGCTATGATATAGATAAACAACAATCATAATTGTACATGAGCATAAAACTAAATAATACGACATCCCACTTACTTAGCACGAAGAAAATACTTAGTTTTTGTTGCAAGCCAGAACAATTACAAACCAACGCCAAAGCACATAAGCACCTATGCGTTGTTTGCGCCATTGCGCTTATCCTTATTTCGCATCTTGGCCTATCGCTGGTTTACAGCGTTACCATCCCTATCTTTGAAGCGTATGACGAAAGCGGGCATTTTGCCTACGCAAAATATATTGCAACCAACAAAAAACTTCCACCCATGCGAAGTTTCGGGCAGCCCAGCGTATTCAACGCTGTTAGCGATCAATCTGCCCAACCCCCCACCTACTATTTATTTGCGGCGATTCCGCTCTTGTTTTTAGATGTGTCGGCAGATCTGCAACCTCAAATAACAGCCGGAGGGCCAACCAAAGTCGTTCCCGACCCCCAATCAGATGCTTTTCCATATCAAAATACAGCGCTTGCCATCCGTGTCGTTCGGTTATTGTCCATTGCTCTTGGCACGTTGGCTGTTTTTCTTACTTACCTCACCGTCAAAACCTTGTATCCGGCCAACCCTAAAATTGCCTTGATGGCAACGGCTATCCACGCATGGTGGCCGCAGTTTATAAGCATGAACAGCACTATTACCAATGATATTGGCGTTGCGTTAGGGGCCTCGGTTGTTTATTGGCTTTCTGCAAAAATTTGGACATTCGGGCCACAAGTAACCTTAACATCATTTCAGTTACATAAATATCTAGTCGGGCTAGCCATCTTTAGCCTTGCCACACTGGGTATCAAAGGCAATGGGGCCGCGGTAATCCTCTATTCATTTTTGTTTCTGTGCTTCTACCTCGTCACATTAAGACGACAAAAACAAACACCTTATCTCGTTTTGAGCGGGTTGTTTGGCAGTTATTTATTGGTGTGGTTATTGTGCTTCGCGCTGGCTTGGTTATTTGCACAACCCATCATTTCGGGCATATTCACGCGCTTATTGTTTAACATGAGCACCGGACAATCCACGATGTCATTTGGCCCAACTGCCCTAAACACACTTGCCATTCAGTTGCAATCCGGGCTAACGCTCAGCCTGACCCATTGGAGCGCGACTTTCAAAGGCATGTTTGCTGCATTTAGCTGGGGCGGGTTGGGTTTTAGCGATCTCTGGTATCGTTTTGCCATGATCGGGATCGCTTTTTCGATCATTGGGCTGGGCTGGGGGCTGATCAAAGACCGTCAACGGTTATGGATTGTTTGCTCGCTATTACTGTTCGGGGCCTTTGTGTGCGTTGGGTTTATTTGGCTTGTGCGTTTTGTCAATACCCCCGAAGAATTTAAAGAGATACCCGGTCGGTATATCGTGCCATCTATTGGCGCGTTAAGCGTCTTGTTTGCCATAGGGTTACAGCATGTGCCAGCCCAGTATCGGCACTTTACCTCAACTTACGCCATCACTGGTTTAGCCATAACCGCCCTCGCAGTGCCGTTTATCCTATTTATCCCAACCTATCGCCCGGTCCAATTGCTCACCCCTGCGAATGCTAACATTCAAAACCAGACCCGTTTTGTATTTGGCGACATCATCCGCCTGCTGGGTTACAATATCGAATCAAAATCAATCTGGAATAATTGCGCAAATGTAACGTTATTTTGGCAATCGCAAGCCGACATTACACAAGATTATGGGCTTTTACTCGAATCACCGTTATCTAACACCACAACCCTCAAATTGCTCACACCTGCGCATGGCACATTTCCCACCTCAAAATGGAAAAGTGGCGATACTTTTCAAGAAACTTACTGTCTTTCATCCCCTCAAATCACCAGTAACGAGTTGCGCATCGCTTGGATAGCCCATGATTCAACCCGACCCACGCAAGTGTTACGGCTCGGCATAACACCGCTTCGCACAACATGTGATGGGCAACCTTGTCAAGCCAAAATCACAATAAAACAAAATTAAATCTTTTTTTAAATAACTAATGTTACGCAAGGCTCAAACTTTTTACCACAAAGTGCACAAAGAACTCAAAGATTTGTATCCGAAAGCCTTCTTTTCTTTGTGTCCTTCGTGCACTTCGTGGTGAAATACTTGCCGTGTGCGTAAGGTGAGTTAAATCAAAATTATTAATCTTTCTTATTTATGGTGCAAAAATTATTATCAAAACGAGCGCTTTGCTTCATTTGTGCATTCCTCGTATTCGTCATCCCATTCTCGCCAACTGTATCGCAATCGGCAACCGAAACGATTAAATTACCCCCAAATACGACCATCAGCGCGTCAGCCCAAGCCATTCAACTATCTGCTGGGTTGGTGCATACCTGCGCTGTATTTGCCGATGGAAAAGTAGCATGTTGGGGTGGAAACAGCAATGGACAATTGGGAAATGGCACCTTTGCCCCATCCAATATTTTGTCCCCTGTCGCTGGTTTGCCATCTGCCGCCAATATGGTGGCGGCGGGTGCGTATCACAGTTGCAGCATCGTCAATGATGGCGGCGTATGGTGCTGGGGCAGCAACTTATTTGGTGAATTAGGCGACGGCACAAACAGCACCCGCCCAAGCCCACGTGCTGTGGCTGGGTTACCGACAAAAGCAAAATCAATTTCAGCCGGTAAAAATACCACGTGCGCCTTGCTTAGCGACGATAACATTTATTGTTGGGGGGCGAATGGCCGGGGGCAATTGGGCAATAATACTGTAAACGATCAAACCGCGCCGACAAAAGTAGCCCAAATTGACAAAGCCCAATCGGTTCAAGTAGGGATTGACCACGCCTGCGCCATCCTCATCAATAACACGGTAATGTGTTGGGGGGCAAACAGCGGCGGGCAATTGGGCAATGGCACGACCACCGATAGCCCATCCGCCCAACTTGTAACTGGCCTGACGGGTGTTACTGATCTCGCATTAGGGTTATTTCATACCTGCGCCCTATTAAACACCAGCCAAGTGCAGTGCTGGGGCGACAACGGGTCTGGGCAGCTTGGCAACGGCAACACCACCGCAAGCCCAACGCCTGTCGTGGTTCAAAATTTAGGACAAACCCTTAAACGAATCGTAAGCCGTCAGCATCACACCTGTGCCATTGGTAGCACAACAATATCGTGCTGGGGCGAAAACACAAGCGGGCAACTGGGGAACGGCACTTGGTCGAATCAAACTGTGGCAGCGCTTATAAAAGACATAAACGCACCAGTTCTTTCGGTTGCTACAGGCGGTTTCCACACGTGTGTCGCCACTTCAGCGACCACAAACAACTTGCTTTGTGTCGGCGAAAACAGCTATGGGCAATTGGGCAATGGCGTTGTGAACCTAATCCATATTCCAGTCCCGATTGCAACACTGACAAACGAGATTAGACAAGTCTCGGCTGGGGCGGCGCATAGCTGTGCGAGCAATTCAAACATCGTTTATTGTTGGGGCAGTAACCGATTTGGTGAGTTGGGCGATGGCACAACTGAGGGCACACCGATAGCCAATAAGCCTATCACTTTTGACAGCGAAATACGTGAGCTTAAGGCCAGTGCTGGCTTTGCGTGTGTGGTCACCGCAAAAGGAATGGCGCAATGCTGGGGCAGCAACCTTTATGGCGAACTGGGGGATGAGACAACAACCAATGCACTGTCTCCTACCTTTGTAAAAGGATTAGCAAATGTCACGACCATCGCCACCGGCAACTCTCACGCCTGTGCCGTTACCCAAAACGCAACTACATCCTCTTATTCAATTCAATGTTGGGGCAACAATGCCTATCAACAATTGGGAAATAAAACCATCGCATTTTCGCGTGTCCCAATCGAAGTAGACAAAAGCACCGCTAAGTTAATCTCACTTTCGGCAGGCAGCGATCACACATGTGTTGTCACCGAAGACGGTATTGCCAAGTGTTGGGGGCGTAACCATGCTGGGCAATTAGGGGATGGCACACAAAAAGATCGCGACACTTTACAAGAGGTGCAAGGTTTAGGCAGCAACGTCACCCAAATTGCATCTGGCGGCGAACACACCTGCGCATTGATGCGAGACGGCACGGTAATGTGTTGGGGGAACAACGCCTATGGCCAGCTAGGCGATGGCAGCACCGATATGCGCACAACCCCACGTCTGGTTGCTGGGCTACCTTCGGCTGCCAGTGCAATTTCGGCTGGCAAGCATCACACCTGTGCCATTTTGTCAGCCGGTGAATTGCGCTGTTGGGGGGCAAATATAAGCGGGCAATTAGGGATTGGGCACGCCCAAAATACATCTACACCCAGCGCCGTGATTGGATTGGCAAAAAACGTCGTTGCGGTCACGGCTGGCAGCAATCACACCTGCGCCATTGCCACCGCTGGGCGTGTTTTGTGTTGGGGTGAAAATGTCTCTGGGCAATTGGGTGTTGGTCAAGCCAGCAAAGAAAATATGATAAAGGGCGTGTTGTCAGCGCGTGTCCCTCGGCTTTCATTAGGTTACACCAATGGCGCTGTGGGGAGTGTTATTACGCTATTTGGCTCCAATTTTGTCCAAAATACAAAAGTCAATGTAAGTATCAATGGGTCTGAATTTGCAAAATCGCTGAGTGTTTCGCCGAGCGGTGATTTTGTGATTTTTATTGACACCAAAAACGCAAATTCTGGTTCATATTACATTTCTGCTATGGCGACGCCCAACGCATCCGATCAACCCAATACCCTCGCTATGTTAACGCTTGACTCAACAGCGCCCAAACGCACCATAGAAGGAGGTGGCAATGTGTTTGAGCTAGCGAGTAACCTTGCGCGTAAGTTATTCCTCAGTTATTTACCCCTATTACGTTAGCCGATCTTGGGTGGGGTTTAAAACCCCATCCAAGATTTTTAGGGGCATATATTTTGCATATCATCAAAACAACACACAAAATATCAAGTATAATTTTTTATTTAATCAACCTCATCATCACTCACTCGCACACGCCTCAAAATTCAGCTCAGAGGAGAAAATTAAATGCTTGACTACAAAAATTTAATCGGCACAAAAGAGACCCCCCTCAACCTTAAGACCGCCCCCGGCACGAGCGACTACACAATGCATGTAGATATAAAAGACGGGCTAGACATCCTCGTCTGCACCGTGGGCAAGACCATCTTGCATTATGACCTACGGGGGATTGACGACCTCGTGGCGATGCTAAAAGCCCATGACGATTGGATACCGCTCGGCAGCAAAGACGAAAAACAAGAACCCGAAGAAGGCACGGTCGAGCACTGGGCGCGTTCGAGCAACAATCCCATCGGCGGTTGGTATGGGCTAAAGAAAAATTTCCGTGGCCGTTTTGCCATGTATGTGCCGCCACTGATGGAACATCTGGGCCTCGTTGAGCTTGAACACAATGCACGTGACAATCGCATGCGTGCAAAGCCAAGCTAGGCGCTTCAGTCACGTCCAAAACGCACTCCGTCCTATCTATCCTATCTAAAGGAGGTCAAAATGGAAAACAATGTTTTATCCTTCAGTGACATAACCCATTTTGACCAACACGGCTATATCCATTTTCCTGCTGCATTTTCACGCACCGATGCACTAACAATGCAAGATATGCTATGGACACAAATGGGGGAACAAAGCAAAATTGAACGTGATAATCGTTCAACATGGCCCACCGGTGCTTGGTCTGGGATTAAAGATCATGCATCACTTGAGCGCGGCATCGCTACGCCTCGGCTATGTGGAGCGATCAATCAATTGATAGGGGAGAAAACATGGCATATTCCAGATCGGTGGGGAGGTTATCTCATCACTTTTCCTACGCAGGTTTCACAGGCTTGGGAACTTACGTCAAAAGATTGGCATTGGGACGATACACTCATTAATCATTTTGGATTGCGCAATACTGGTCTATTTATCTTCACTTTGTTGGCAGATCTTAAACCCCATGGCGGCGGGACGCTGCTCGTTTCTGGTTCGCATCGTCTGATTGAGCAGTTTTTTCATCGTCTATCGCCCGAAGATCAACGCCTAAAGCAGAAATTGTTAAAAAGCCGCTTTGCGCTATCACACCCTTGGCTGGTCGAACTAACCGGGAACACAGATCAATCGCCCAACCGTATTCAGCGATTTATGCAAGAGACAACAGAGGTGGATAAGGTGCCAGTCAAAGTGGTGCAAGTGACAGGCCAGGCTGGCGATGCTTACTTGTGTCATCCGGCCATCTTTCACGCAGCGTCTCCCAATCATGCAGACGTGCCGCGCTTCATGCGGGTCAGCTGAAACCTGCTATTCCTTGGCGCAATCAGCCTGTCGGCAATGCTATCTCCTGTTGACTGCCCGAAATCTTGGGGCGCTCCCGGTGCAGTTCATTCGTGCAGATATTAAATGTATAATCTACCCATCAACCCTATTTACATTTATTTTTCGAATCCACACATGCGCCGTCAACTATTAGCCATTTTTCTTGCCACCTGTTGGAGTATTCTATCGGAATTTATTCGCAATGAACTACTGTTCAAGCAGATATGGGTGAATCACTATCAGGGGCTGGGGTTAATATACCCATCCGCGCCAATTAATGGGGCCGTTTGGGTTTTGTGGTCACTCATTTTTATAGTAGGTCTACACCGCATCCTAACCCACTTCTCACTGGTATCTGGCGCAATGCTGGCTTGGCTCATGGGCTTTGGGTTGATGTGGGTTGCGACTGGCAATTTGCTCGTGCTCCCCTTCTCGTTGCTCATCTTCGCCATTCCACTCAGCCTGATCGAAGTTTTTGGGTCAGCTTGGATTCTAGTAAAGCTAGCGGGGCAATCAAAGTGAGCACATTAAGCAACACTGCCCGCAATGCCATCGCAGCCTACGGAGGCGCGGATACATGGCACAACCACAAGCGCGTGCGTGCAATCGTCAGCGCCGACGGCTTGGCTTTCACCCTAAAACGCCGCCCCGGGTTTCGCCGCGCCATTGCCGAATGCGATATTCATCGCCCTTATTGCAAATTGACGCCCATTGGCCGCCGCTCTGAGATCGCAGGCGTGCTCATCGGTCAAGATGTGCAATTGCAAGATGCAACAGGTGCAGTCGTTGAACAACGCAAATCCGCCCGAACATTTTTCCCATTTGGCCGTCGCACCTTGTGGTGGGATGACATGGATATGGCTTGGTTTGCCTGCTACGCCTTTTGGAACTACTTCACTTTGCCCTATCTCCTCATGAATCCCGATGTCATTTGGACCGAGGTAACAGCAGGCCATCTAAAAGCCGAATTCCCGCCACACATTCCCACCCACAGTGCCATCCAACATTTCTATTTCGATACGACAAGCGGCCTGTTACTACGACACGACTACACGGCGGCGGTTATCGCCCCCGTCGCACACGCGGCCAATGTTGTAGTGCGTCATTCGCAACACAATGGTCTGTTTGTCCCCTCCGAAAGAAAAGTCACCCCAATTGGCTTTGGCAACAAGCCGCTGTCGGGGCCAGTGCTGATCCATCTGCATATCCACGAATTTGCTTTAGAAGCATAGCCCCACGCCTACGACCGCACCGCCACCGCCTGCGATTTGCGCTCATAGCCCAGCATCAACAGCACCGCCAACGCGGCGATGCCAGCACTGATAAGGAAATAGGGGCCAAAGCCAAATTGGGTAACGATGCGCCCGCCGATGCTGGCGGCACTGGCCCAGCCTAGCCCCAGACCCACCGTCTGCACACCCGAAATGATGGTGCGCCAACGTGATTCGACAATCATCTGGCTCATAATGCTGCGGGCTGCCGTCGAGACTGCCGCCAACACCAAAACGCCGATATAGCCGCCAGTGGCAGCGGCGGCAAAGGGTAAGCTACCGATGATAAACAAAGCAATACTGCTGCCCAAGGTCACAAGCAAAATGGTGCGCGACGCGCCAAAACGCCGCAAAATCATCGGCGCAGTCAAGGCCCCGATGATGGACAAAAATTGCCCTACCCCAAACACCGTGCCAATTTGGGCGGTCGGCAACCCCAGTTGTTTGTCGAGGTAAACGTTAAAAAACGCACGCACCGAACCTTCGCTAGAGGTGAGCAAAAACATCAGCACCCCCCAAAACAACAACACCCGTAATGGTCTAACACTGGCTGCGGTCACTTCGCCATGCACCTCAGTTTGGCTGTCGGTGGATTGGCTGAGAATGAGCCAACTGATCAAATGGGCAACCGGCGTGACCCACAGCGCCCAGCGATACGGCGTGGGGTCGGCCAAAGGGGGGGCGCCCAGGCCCGCCATTAGGCCGGGTAATGCCCCACCTAGCCAACTGCCGAGGAAACCCATACCTGAGAACATGGCGACTTGGGTGGCAAAAACTTGGTTGCGGGCTTCGGGTGGGGCCACACGCATTAGGTAAGGGGTGGAATTGACGCCGCCGAACGCGCCACCCAGCCAAAACAGCGCCCAGCCAATCACAATGGCACTGGTTTGAAACTCGGCTGGCCCCAATTCAGCCAATAGCACAACACTCAGCCCGATCACGTGCAGCCCTTGCCAGACCATCAGCGCGGGGCGTGTGCCCCATCGGCGGCCTATCGCGCCAGCCGGCAACGCCATCAGCGCCCAGATCAATTGCCCAAAACCAATGAGCGTGCCGATAAACTCGGCGTTATAGCCCAATCGCAACAGGTATAAGTTGAGCAGCACGGCTTGAATGCCAAAATAGGCGAAGCCATTGAGGGCAAACACCCCCATCATCAGCCATACGTTTTTGCCAACCCCGCGCATCACACGCCAATCTTGAATCATAGGTGCATCATATATCCATTTTGGATTGGATTAGTGTAGAACAATAAAACATGCGGTTGCCAATTAGAGCTTAGCACCATGCGCTCATCTTTTTTTAAGCTACGGTTTAAATGAAGCGCTTGACAAAACTTAAATATAAATTATACTATCAAATAGTCTGAAATTTCAGATTTTAGATTTCTTATTTCACAACTATGTTAACCAGCGCCTCATCACCCAACGGAAATTCAAGCTTGCTGGTTGCTCCCATCACTCGGGTTAACATTCGGGATGATGTGTATGTCTTGCTGCGCAGCAATATTCTGAATCATGCCTACCCGCCGGGGCATCGCCTTGATCTGGACGAGTTGTCGAACCAACTCAAGGTAAGCCGAACCCCTGTAAAAGAGGCGCTGCACAAACTGGAAACGGAAGGTTTGATTCAAATTTTGCCGCGCAAAGGCACATTTGTCACCCCGATTGACCCCAAAAGCGTGTCTGAGGGATATGACGTGCGTTTGGCGCTCGAAGTTTACATCGCACCGGCGGTCATCGCCAACATCACCGCGACTGATCTTGCGCAACTAGAAGAATTGCGCCATCAAATGCAGATGGCGCTGCAAGAACGCAATTTCAAGATTGCGCTTGAGCAATACACCGCCCTCGATCAAGCGTTTCATGTGCTTATTGTGTCGGCAGGCGGCAATGAACGCTTGACCGAGATTTATCGCACCGTCGGCGGGCCGCTGCAAATGGCCCGTTTGTATTACAAATTCGATGCAGAGGTCTACCGCAATTTCACCGAACCCGAACACAATGCCATCATGGCGGCGCTCACCCAGCGCGACATAGCGGCATTGCAAAGCGCTGTCATCCAACACATTCAACGCGCAAAAACGCGGGTGCTTAACCTAAATTCAGCCCAATAGCCAATCAAAATAACCTTTTATAAACCTATGAAAAGAGTGTTTGCAGTTGAAGGTCGTCCGGTGGTGCTGGATGTGCCAGCGCCCGAATTGCGCCCCGGCGAGGTATTGGTCAAGACCGCCTTTTCAGTGGTGAGCAGCGGCACCGAAATGCACATCATTCACAGTTCGGGCGATCCAGCCACCTTGGGCGAAGACACTTATCCTAGCCCACGTGCGCCGCGCCCGCCGCAATTGCGCAAAAAAGGGGTGGATTGGGGGTTTCCACCCCCGCGTGGGCAAATGCCCGGCACGGCCTCGGTGGGCTATAGCCTATCTGGCACAGTGGTGGCGGTTTCAAAAGAAGTGGTGGATCTTGCCGTCGGTGATCGGGTGGCGTGTTCGGGCAATCAATGTGCCGTCCATGCCGAGATTGTGGCGATGCCGCGCAATTTGGTGGCAAAAGTGCCCGACAATGTGTCGCTCGATCAAGCCGCATTTGTCACGCTGGGCTGTATCGCCATGACCGGCCTGCGCCGAGCCGAATGCCAATTTGGCGAAACGGTGGTGGTGTATGGGCTAGGGCTGCTCGGCCTGCTCAGCACCCAAATCGCCAAAAACGCTGGGCTGTATGTGTTGGGGTTGGATATTGACGAGCGCCGCGTGACACAGGCGCTCAAAGTCGGGGCCGATCACGCCATTAACCCACTCAAAATCCATCCTGTGGATGCCATTTTAGACATGACGGATGGCTTTGGGGCCGATGCCGTGATCTTGACCATCGCCACGCCCGCCAACGAACCCATGAATTTGGCTTTCGATTTGTGCCGCACACGCGGGCGCGTGGTGGGCGTGGGGTTATTTGGCATGGATGTCAATCGCGGCAAAATGTTCTCGCGTGAGGTGACACTCGTTCCATCCATCGCCTACGGCACGGGGCGCTATGACAGTGTGTATGAAGAAGGCAATATTGACTTTAATATTGGCTATGCGCGTTGGACCGAAAACCGCAACCAAGGCGCATTTTTGCGGCTATTGGCAGAAGGCAAAATTGACCTAAGCGAGCTGGCCCCCACCCGCGTGCCCATTGCCGATGCGCCGCAAGGCTACGATTTGTTGCACACACCCAATCGCCCACCTACTGTCATGTTTACCTATGGCAAAGACTAAATTATCTACGTGATGAACAAGACAAATTTTTCACCACGAAGCACACGAAGCACTCAAAGATTTGCACCCAAAAGCCTTCCTTCCTTTGTGATCTTTGTGGTGAAAAACTAAACCTTACATAACTTGACAATGTCATATTAAAAAAACGAGATACCGATTTCACTATACCTACCCTGCCTACGGCAGGGTAGGTATAGTGAAATCGGCGAAAACTTGTTCGCTTTTGCTAATGTGACATTGTCAAGATAACGTCAGAAAATAATGGTTGTGGTGAATTTGAGTTCATTACAAACCAATTCATAAAAAATGGCAAATGCATTAAATGTAGGCTGTATCGGTTGTGGATTACGCGCCGAGATCTATGTCGAAAAAGTGGCACAACTGCCATCGTTAAAAATGCACGCCTATGCCGATGTGAAACAAGACCATGCCGATCGTTTTTTGGCTGAGTATGGCGGTGTGTATGCCACCACCGATATTAAACGGGTGCTAACCGATCCAGACATTCAAGCGGTTTTCATTAGCACTTGGCACGACACGCATACCGAATTTGCCATTGAGGCCGCCAAAAACGGCAAGCATATTCTCATCGAAAAGCCGCTGGCGTTGACAATTGACGAATGTTGGCGGATTGAAGAAGCGGTTAAACGCGCCGGGGTGACCATGTGCGTGGGGCTAAAAATGCGTTTTATTCCCTTGGTACGCAAGGTCAAACAAATTGTGCCACAGCCGATTTTGCTAACTGGGCAAATGATGAATGACCGCGTGCCAGATACCACGTGGTCATTGCAGCCGGTGATCGGCGGCGGCACTGTCATTGGGGCAGGCTGTCATACGGCAGATTTGCTCTGCTATTTCGCAGGGGCCGATCCAGTCGAGGTGTTTGCTTTTGGCAACAATGTCATCCACAAAACCCCCAACATGATTGACAACGTGGTGGGCACGATTAAGTTTGCCAACGACGTGATTGCGTCGTTGGTGCATGGCGACCCCGGGAGAAACGGCTACACCTCTACCTTTTTCTGCCAAGTATTTGGCATGAATAAAGGCGCATGTTTATACGACCGTTATCGCCGCGCAAGTTTGTGGGGCTGCGAGCAGCCCGCGCTGGGGGTGGGCGATTTAGATGCGTTTGAAAGCATGGATGTCGAGGGTGATTTCGCCTTGTTGCGACATTTTGCCGAATGTGCCAGCGCCGGTAAGCCAAGCGAGGCCGGTGCGCGTGAAGGGCGAATTGCCACCACCCTGATGGTGAAGATGACCGAATCGGCACGCACAGGGATGCCGATGCAAATTGAAGCCAATTGGCGTAGCCGTTATGGCTAAGGCAATAAAACAAGAGGAGGCCTTATTTGAAGAAATGCAAGCGCAAACAACCTATTTCGATCACGATTTACTGGGTTACACCCTAAATTTTCACAATTGAGGAGAAAAAATGTTCAGCAACTTTAATAAAAAAACCATCTCTCGCCGTAAATTTCTAAAAATCGCCGGCACTGGCGCTGCTGTCAGCGCCGTAAGCGCTGCGTGTGCGCCAGCCCCAACCC
>JAHBAL020000260.1 GCA_018500105.2 Anaerolineae bacterium | reverse complement strand
CAACAACCCGCAATCGGGCGAATTGGCGATCATGGCCGAGTTGACGATTGCGCATGGGCTGCAAGGACAAGTAACGGCGGGGCATTGTTGTTCCCTGGCCTTTATGAGTGAGGCCGAAGCTGGGCGTGTGATGGATCGCGTAGCAGCGGCGGGGGTTCATATTATTACGTTGCCGTCGTGCAATTTGGTCTTACAAGGCCGAAATCATTTTCCAGCCCCGCGTGGCGTTACGCGCGTGAAAGAGTTGCTGGCGCGTGGGGTGAATGTGTCGGCGGCGTCTGACAATGTGCGCGACCCGTTCAACCCGTTCGGCAATTATGACGTTTTGTTCGCAGCAAACATCGCGGCCCACACCACGCATATGACCGGCTGCGACGAGCTTGTCACCACCCGCGAGATGGTGACGACGCACCCACGCAAAGCGATGGGATTGCCAGCCTGTAGCGTCAGCGTCGGCTCGCCCGCTGACTTTGTGCTGCTCGACAGCCCCGCCCCGCTCGACATTGTGCAATGCCCGCCCTATCGCCTCGCCACCATCAAGCACGGCAAATTGGTCTACAAGGCCGACATTCGCCGTCAGTGGTTTTTATAGCGCCCCATAGCGCCGCCAAGATGGCGGCGCAACAAAGGGCGCTACGGAACACAACCTTAACGCCGCCCCGGCGATTTGCCGCCGCCAGCCGCACCACCGCCGCCCATCATGCCGCTCATGGCACGCATACGCGGGTTGTTTTGCATCGTCTTCATCATCTTTTGCGCATCGCGGAATTGCTTCATGAGGTCGTTGATTTGTTCGACCGTCGTGCCGCTGCCTTTGGCGATGCGCCGCCGACGCGAGCCGTCGAGAATATCGGGGTTACGGCGCTCTTTGCGCGTCATTGACGAAATGATGGCTTCGACCGTCTTTATTTGCTTTTCGGTCTGCACAGGTGAAATATCTTTGCTTACTTTGTCGAACCCCGGAATCATCTTAAGCAAATCATGCAAGGGGCCGAGTTTTTTGATCTGCTTGAGTTGATTCAAAAAATCTTCGAGGTCGAACTTACCCGCCATCATGCGGTTGGCGGCGCGTTCCATCTCCTTTTCGTCCATCTCGGCTTGGCCTGCCGTCACCTTTTCGATCAACGACAGCATATCGCCCATGCCCAAGATGCGCGAAGCGAGCCGGTCGGGGTGAAATTCCTCAAACGCATCCGGCTTTTCGCCCTGCCCCAAAAACTTAATCGGCACGCCCGTCGTCGCACGCATTGAAATGGCCGCCCCACCCCGCGCATCGCCGTCCACCTTGGTCAAAATCAGGCCGGTGATCTGCACCCGTTGGTTAAAGGCATCGGCGATCTTGACCGCCTCTTGGCCCGTCATCGCGTCGGCGACCAGCAACACCTCACGCGGGTTGAGTCGGCGGCGAATCTCGGCAATTTCACCCATCATCGTTTCATCAATTTGCAAACGCCCGGCGGTGTCGAGAATCACGATGTCCCGCGCCGTGCGGGTCGCCACGTCAATGGCGTGAGCGCAGATGTCGGGTGGGCGCACCGTGTTGCCCTCGGAATGCACGGGAATGCCGAGTTGCTTGCCCAGCACCTCAAGCTGCGTAATCGCAGCGGGGCGATAGGTGTCGGCAGCAACGAGCAAGGGCTTGCGACCTTTCTTGCGCAAATGCAAAGCCAACTTGGCGGCGGTGGCGGTTTTGCCCGCGCCTTGCAAACCCACCAACATAATCACATGCGGGGCCGCGCCACCGAGATCGAGCTTACCGCCCTCACCCAGCGTCTTGAGCAATTCTTCGTGCACAATTTTGACGACGGCTTGGCCGGGCGTCAGGCTTTTGTGAACCTCGGCGCCGATAGCGCGTTCACGCACACGCGCCAAAAATTCTTTGACGATCTTGAAGTTGACATCGGCCTCAAGCAAGGCCTGACGCACCTCACGCAATGCGGTGTCAACGTCTTGCTCGTTTAAAAAACCGCGTTTGTTTAATTTATCAAATACCGCCTGTAAGCGGTCAGTTAGGGTTTCAAACATAATTTATATCGCTGTGGGCCGTCAGCCGTGAACAGCCATGAGCCATAAGCCGTGAGCTTTGAGCTTCGGATTACGAGTCATCCAAGCACTAAACACCTCAAGGCTCAAAGCTCATGGCTCACGGCTCACGGCTTTACAACCACCCGTCCACGAATTTGCCCACGAAGAATCTGATCAATTTTAGCGCCAAGGCCATGCAGGTCGCATTCTTCGACGATGCTTTCGAGGTTGGCGGGTTTCCATTCGTCGGCCATTTTTTGCCAAATGGCGCTGCGTTCCGGCATGGGCAACATGCCTGAATCGGAGCCAGCCAAAATGACGCCGCGCAAAATGAAGGGGAAGACGGTGGTGTGCAATTCTGCCGAGGCCACATTGCCACACGCCGCCACGCAGCCATGCGCCTTGGTTGACTTAATCGCCACCGATAACATATCGCCGCCCACCGTATCTACCACACCGGCCCAGCGCTCTTTGAGCATGGGGCGGCTGTTGTCGCTGATGTCCTTGCGGTCCACCACGCTGGTCGCGCCGATGCTTTTTAGCCAATCGCTTTGGTCGAGCTTGCCGGTGGCGGCGACGACGTTAAAGCCCAATTTTGCCAACATCATGACCGAGAGGCAGCCGACGCCGCCGCTTGCACCAGTCACCAACACCTCGCCTTTGCTGGGGGTCACGCCGTGCGCCAGCAAAATATCTACGCTAATACCAGCGGTCAGCCCTGCCGTGCCATAAATCATGCTCTCGCGCAGGCTGAGGCCAGCCGGTTTCTTGATCACCCACGCCGATGGCACACGAATGTATTGCCCGAAGCCGCCGGCTGTGTTCATGCCGAGATCGAAGCTGGTGACGATGACCTCGTCGCCGGGCTGCAAGGCTGGGTTGCTGGAGGATTCGACCACGCCTGCGGCATCAATGCCGGGCGTGTGGGGGTAATTGCGGGTCACGCCTTTGTTGCCGCTGGCCGACAAGGCGTCTTTGTAGTTGAGGGAAGAGTAGTGAACGCGAATGAGCGTGTCATTGGCTGGCAGCGCCGTCACATCGCGTTGAACAACCGCTCGTGTGAAGGTTTTGTCCGGTTGTTCTGTAATAAGCAAGGCATTAAACATACCCGCTATTATCGCAGGAGAGTGGATAGTGAATAGTGATAGTGATAGTGGATAGAAATAATGTGTGCAGAATTTTTTACTATCGAAAATGATGATAGTATACTAATCATATTTCCCAGATCTGGTTTTAACGAATTTTGTGTCCCTTTTTATTTCCCTATCAACAAAGTGTCACAAAATCAATATTTTTTAATTTTTATCATTTTTGTTATGTCATCTGTTAGGAGGTAAATCATGAATACAAAATTAGTCGGCTTCGGTCTTGGCGTCTCCCTCGTATCACTCATTGCGATGACGCCAGCCAATGGCGCACAAGAGGCTGCAAACGCCCTCAACCCGCGCATGTTTTTGCCGAATGTGCTGAGCAATCGCGTTCCGCCGACGCCGTCCGATTGGCGAATTGGCTTTATCATCCACAACGGCCGATATTATCAAGATTATCTTGACCACCGCCACATCATGCAGATCAATGGCGATGGCACGGGGCTGAAAAAACTGGTAGACCTTCACCTGAGCCAGAAAAATTATGCCCCAACACAAAGGGTGTTTGCATGGTCGCCCGACGGCAAGTATATTGCCTATTTGAACGAGAATAATTTGGGCCTGTATGACACAGACAATCGAATTACCAAAACACTGGTTGCCAATACCAACGTTAGTACATTCGCTTGGTCGCCAAACAGTGATTCTGTCTCATACGTGGTTGGAAAATCGCTGATTGCCCGATATGACTTGAAAACCAATGTCGTCACCACCATCACCAACGACACAACGGCGCGGACTTTTTTGGGTTATTTTGACAACTTCAGTCAAGTGCCCGATTTTTGGCGACCCGGCGAAAGCTTGTATTCGTTTAGCAGCGATAAAGACAAAATCACGATCATTCGTAGCGATGGCACAAATCTGACCGAACTTCGAGATGGCTCGCACCCGACGTGGTCGCCAACCTATGACCGCCTTGCTTATGTGCGCCCGCCCGTCGTTTTGTCGGATACACAACGAACCATTTCAACCACTATCGGCATTTTAACGTTTGATCGTGCCACTGGTATCAAATCAGATGTCGTACTATGCAGTTTCGCAGATTTAGACCATGTGCTTATGCTTAATTGGTCGCCAGATGGCGAAAACTTACTCATTAATGTCAAAGCTAAGGATTATCCGGGCGACATATATCGCATCAAAACTGATGGCTCGCAAAAAACACCCGATTTTATAATTTCTGGTCCTTCTCCCATTTGGACCCCTGACTCGCGCAGTATCATCTATTCTTATTTTTATGAATTGTATTTATTGGGGTTAGAGAAGGACAGCAAACCACTGTCGCTAACACAACACAACTTCTACATGATGTACCTTACACCTGCCAGCATTGCACCGTAACGACCGGCGCAACAGTCTCTTGCATAAACACACATGCACATCGGCGCGTATCGCGCCGTAATACATCAAAAAATAACTATCTACTATCTGCTATCACTATCCGCTCAAAAACGCAGCCGCGCCGCTTGCGCGTGGGCATTCAGCCCCTCGGCCCCGGCGAGTTTGGCCGCGATGGGCGAGAGTTGGCGGGCGGTGTCGGCATCGAGCGCAATGACATTCATGACGCGCATAAAATCGAGCACATTGCACGGCGGGGTAAAGCGGGCCGTGCCGCCGGTGGGCATGACATGGCTGGGGCCAGCACAATAATCGCCCAGCACCTCGAACGACTGCTCGCCGACAAAAATACCGCCCGCATGGCGAATTTTGCCGACCCACGCCCAAGGCTCTTGCACCGACAAACACAGATGTTCGGGCGCATATTCATCGGCAAAGGCGACGGCTTCGAGTAAATCTTCGGTGATAATCGCGCCGCTGCGGTTCGCCAACGAGTCACGAATATCGGCGGCGTTGATGGGCGAAATTTTTTCAATCGCCTTCAGTTGTTCGGCCACTTGCTTTTTCACCTTAGTCGCCAGCGATTTTGAGGGGGTGAGCAAAATGGCGCTGCCGCCAGTGTGTTCGGCCTGCGCCAGCAAATCGGCGGCAATCCAAGCGGGGTTGGCGCTGTCATCGGCCACAATGGCGGTCTCGGTGGGGCCGGGCAATGAGTCTATACCCACCGTGCCAAACACTTGGCGTTTCGCCAGCACGACAAAGGTATTGCCCGGCCCGCAAATTTTGTCCACCCGCGCCAGCGACGCTGTGCCATAGGCCATTGCACCGATGGCCTGCACACCGCCGATAGCGTAAACCTCATCCACATCGGCAACGGCGGCGGCGGCCAACACCACCGGATGCGGCAAATGGCTGCCGCGCATGGGCGGCGAGCACAATACCACTTCATCCACGCCAGCAGCGCGGGCCACCAACGCCGTCATCAGCACACTTGAGGCCAGCGGGGCGCTGCCACCCGGCACATAAACGCCCACTCGTTCGAGCGGGCGAATAATTTGACCCAACACCCCGCCCATATCGGTATTCCACCACGATTTGGCGGGATGTTGCAAGTGAAAGCCCTCGATGCGCTCGGCGGCGCGTTCGAGGGCTGCACCCACTTCACTATCAATTTTGTCAAACGAGGCGGCGATCTCTTCTTCGCTTACCTGCAATTGCTCGGCGCTCATGTCTGCGCCATCGAGCAATTTCGACCAATGCAACACCGCAGCATCGCCACGTTGGCGAACGTCGCGCAAAATACGCCGCACGACTTCTTCGGGGGGAATATCTTCGCCAAATGTCGCTCGGGTGCGTTGGCGCATGGTTTCGGTAATCGGAAATTCATCCAGCACATGACGCTTAAGCAGCGTGGCTTGTGCTTCCTCTATTTGGTCTGATGTGAAAATTCTGAGCATGAACTCACATCATACCCCAAGACAGTTGAGAGTTGAGAGTTGAGAGTTGAAAGCAAACTACTCTTAACTCTCAACTCTGAACTCTCAACGTTTATATGCCACCATTTTGGCTGTTTTGGCGGCTGGGGCGGCTTTTGTATATCGCGCATAGGTGACGGTTGCACATGGGTTATAGGTGCTGCGATAGACTGTGCGCGGCTTGTAATGCACATAGTCTGGCGCATTCACGGCGGTATAGGTGTTTGGATAGCGCACATAGGTCACAGGATGATACACATCCGAGTAATGCACTTGGGTGGTATCCACCACATAATGGTTGTTGCGCACATAGTAGTTGTGCTGCACGGTATACACGTGGTTGACATCTTGATAATGGTCAACTTGATAGGTGTAATTGAGGGTCTTGGTTGGCTCTTGCACCACTTTGCTTTGGGGTGCTGGCCCGCCCGCGCCTGTCCCGCCTGCGGCAGGCGCACCGGCATTGGCAGTCGTCGCCGATAGCACTAAGGCAGCTATCGCCAACCCGACCGCCTTGATGGCGCTCGAAAAGCTGATTTTCATTTGGTAATACTCCTCGACACACCGCAATATGCCCTGACTTGACCTGTGACGATACAAAGCGCCCTTGCCAATGCAGATCGCGCCCAATATCAACACATCTGTCAAACAGCGTACGGATGCGTCATTGATAAAAGAAGGGTTTAATTGGTTTACTCAGAACAGTTGCTTGCAAGCGAGTTCTTGAAACACGCGGAATATGAGAGGTGGTGAACAAACACGAAATAGCAATGCACAAAACGAGGATAGTTAAGCTAACTATAACTGTTTTTTTAGAAAAAAAAACGCCCCAAAGCCTATATTTAACAGGTTTTGGGGCGATTGTGAGTTAATGCCACCTCAGTCACAAGACCGAGAATTCAAGGCTTAATGGTTGGCGCGAGGGTCAAGTGCGCTGCGCAAGCCATCACCAATATAGTTAAACGAAAGCGCACACAAAAAGACCGGTATGCTTGGAATGAGGGGCAGCCAACCGACTTTCAGCACATCGCTGTTGGCTTGCGAGAGAATATTGCCCAAGGTCGGGGTCGGCTCGGTGATGCCAATGCCGAGAAAGCTGAGCGCCGTCTCGGTGGCGAGTGCGCCCGCTAAACCGAGGCCAAACGCCACAATCAGCGGCGGCATGGCGTTGGGGATAACATGCCGAAACACGATTCGCCACGACGAGCCGCCCAAAGCGCGGGTGGCCTCGATATAGTCGCGCTCACGCACACTAAGCACTTGCCCGCGCATGAGGCGGGCCGACCCAGTCCAGCCCAACACCACCAGCACAAAAATGGTGGCCGCCACCACACGAGCATAGCGATCTTCGAGCAGCAAAAGCGAGCCGATTGGGCCAGTAATAAAGCTAGGGAATGGGATGAGACGCGGGTCGGAGATGACGATGGCCGACAGGATGAGCAAGATCGGAAAGTCGGGCAACAACGCCACAATTTCGAGGAAACGGCTGAGCACGGTATCAACCTTGCCGCGAAAATAGCCCGCGATGGCCCCGAATAAACCGCCAATCACCAAACTAAGCGTGGTGGTGACAATGGCAACAAACAAAGTGACCCGTGTGCCATATAACACCCGCGTGAATAGGTCGCGCCCAAGCCGGTCTGTGCCAAAAATATGCAAACGGCCAGAATCAGGGTCAACCGATAACGGCGTTTGGAAGGTATTGGCTAAATTGATTTCGTCGCGCTCAAAGGGTGACAAAAACGGAACCAAAATCGTGAGCAGCAAAATGATGAAAATCACCCATAACGAGATCATGCCCATGCGATGTTTGCGAAAACGCGCCACCACCAATTGCCATTGGCTAAGGCTGTGGCGGCTGCTTTCGCGCAGTTGCATTGCTTTTTTGGCGTTGGCCGAAGACGGGTTAATGCTAATATTTGCCATAAAAAAACCTCGCAGCCCTAACTAAGGCGGATACGTGGGTCAACTACCGTATACAGAATATCGGCCAACAACACCGCGATCAAAAATAACACGGCCCCAATCCAAAAAATTGCCATTGAAACGGGATAATCGGCGGCCAACAACGAGCCTAGAAACAAGCGCCCAATGCCGGGCCAACTAAATACGCTCTCGGTTACCACTGCTCCGCCAAACAGGCCGGGGATGATGCCAACGACGAGGGTGATGAAGGGGATGAGCGCATTGCGTAAGGCGTGGCGCAGCACGACCAAACGCTCGGTTGCGCCTTTGCTGCGGGCCGTGCGCACATAATCTTGGCGCAATACTTCGAGCATACTGGCGCGAATAAAGCGGCTCCAGCCGGCCAAGCTGACAAACATCAGCACCCCGGCCGGCAAAATGATATGCCAAAGACGGTCGAGCGTGCTGCCAGCGGTGATATTGCCCACCAGCGGCACGACGCGGTCGGTGGCAGAAATATCGCCATCAAAGAACAAATAAGGCAAGCCCCATTCTTTAAAGGCCAAGCCAAACAACAAAATAAACATGATGCCCCAAAACAGCGTAGGCAATGACGCACCCAAAAAGGTGATATTGGTGGCAATATTGTCGAAGGTGGAATCTTGTTTATAGGCCGAATAAATGCCAATAGGAATGGCGAGGGCCAGCGCCAATAACGTCGCCAAGCCCTGCAATTGCAAAGTCGGGCCAACACGACTCGCCAAAAGCAAACTGACCGGGCGCTCTTTGAGCAATACCCGCGATTTGCCAAAATCGCCATTCAAAATACCGCGTGAACTATCACGTCCTTTCAAATCGCTCAAATATACGGGGCGCAAGCAATTGCTCTTCACCACTGTGCCGTCGGGGTAAACCAAGTTGGCCTCACCTTCGCGCAGACACCCTACTTGAGTATTGGCAAACAGGGTATTGCCGCCAATTTGAATCGGGCCAATCGGCCAGCCCACCATCCAGCGCGTAAACCGCACCGGCAAAATGAGGTCTAGCTCGTAGCTTTGCAACAACCGATCAATATCGTCTTCGCTCAATTGTTTGTCAGCATCTTGTTGTTGCAGCAATAAAAAATCAAGCGGCCCGCCCGGTGCAATGTATAACAACCCGTAGGTAATGAACGAGATTGTCAGCAACACCAGCGCAGCATAAAACAATCGGCGAATGAGGAAATTGACCATAGGTGCAATTTAGAAATCGGGTTTCTGTAAGAAACCCGATTTCTAATTTCTACTTGACGTTCAAGTTAAAGTCAATGTGCTCCCAAGTGGCGCTGGCGAGGCTTTCAGCCGCGATCTTGCCTTCCTTAGCAGCCTTCAACACCACTTCGGCTTCTGAGCCGCCGCCCAAGGTCTCTGAGCCAACAATGTCTACCGTGCCTTGCAACAACGCGGCTACAGCGGCATTGGTGTCGCCAAAGAATTGGATGATGATGCGCTTGAGTTTCGGCTTCTCGCCGGTGAAGTTGGGGTTAACATCGAAGGTCATGTTCTTGCCCTTTTCCCACTTGCTCAAGATGAATGGGCCAGTGCCCAGCGGGGTTTCGGCAATTTCTGGCAAGCTCTTGAAGTCCTTGGTCGCTACATCGGCCAATTTTTTGCCTTTGTATGCACCTTCGCTCTTAATTTCTTGGTGGCTGGGCAATGAACCGAAACCAGCCAAGTAATAGGTGGGCGGGGTGTAACCCGGCACATAAGTAATCACGCTGGTGGTGTCGTCAACGGCCTCAAATTTGGCGGTGCGATCACAGGTGAAATAGCTCACCGCGCCGCTGTCTTTGGCGCACGTCACCTTATAGCCCAATTCGGCATCGGCCTTCTTCACGGGCTGACCATCGCTCCACTTATCGGCCTTGCTCTTCACCGTAATCGCCAATTGCGGAAGTTTGGAATCGGCCTTAAAGTCAATCACTTCAAACTTAGCGTTCTTTACCTTTTGCTCTTTGACTTCAGCGCCCTTATCATCCACCAATTTGCCGCCCTTCACCGTCACGAGGTTACCGTTGGCATCCACCAACTTGTCGCCTTCCTTCACAGCGACTTCGTTCAGCTTCGCGCCGCCATTCTCAATCGTCGGGAATTTGTTATCGGCATAACCAATGGGTTGGAACGCATAGTCATATTGCGTGGTGCTATAGCCAAGCAAGCGACCCGCGTTGCGTTGCACCGCCAAGCTGGTCACCAAGCCCGACATCGTGTCTGGCTCTTGGGTAAATGCCAACACAGCCGTATCTTTGCCGGGGATTTCCCACTTTTCGGCCCCAACGGTGTAATACTCGGTGGTATTAAACTTCACGCCCTTCAAATTCTTGTTAAAACCGCCGGTCTCGGCGCGTTGGAACAAGGGCAAGCTGGGCATATCCTTGGTAAATTCCTCTTGCGCGATTGAATATTGCTTCTTGCGCTCATCAATGCTCAGTGTATTATTACCAGCCTTAATGGCGTTGCTGGCTTTTTCGTTACACCAACCCATCGTGTTTTGGCCCGCCGTCACCTTGGGTGGGCGAGGAATTTGATCACACGCATACAACGTCACGCCCGGGGGTTCTGGTTGACCGACCCATGCAAACCCAATCACATCAAAATCGCGGTTGCGCAAGTTGCTGCTCAGCGCCACTGGGCTATAGAATGGTTGAATTTCAACGCCACAGGCTTCCATTTGGCGTGTCCACACTGTGCCCCATGTTTGGCGGAATTGGGCATTGGTGGTATAAAAGCGCAAGGTCAATTGTTGACCCTTGTCATTCTTGCGGAATTTATCCTTTTCGCCCTTCTTCCAACCGGCTGCGTCAAACAATTCGCCTGCCTTCTTCTGGTCGAACGGATATTGCACCAAGTTTGCATTGTCCTTAGCATAAAATGGCGAATCCTTCACAATAAAGGTATCCATGCGCAATTTATTGCGGTCGGCATCCGGCAATGCGGGGAATGACGCCTTGATCAGGCTATCGCGGTCGGTGCAATGGGCAATGCCTTGACGCACCTTGGTGTCACTCAAAATCGGGTGTGGGCTGGTCCAATCTTCTTTTGGCACAGCGGTTGCGGCGGCGGTTGGCTGCGGGGCGGCCGTGCCCGGCACAACCACCGTTTGCACCACTGGCGGCGCTTGCACCACAACTGTTTGCACCACAGGCGTTCCTTGTGGGCCACCACAGGCCGATAGGGTCACAGCGGTGGCGACCGCCAGACCTGCAATATGATTTTTCTTGATGTTTGTCATACTTTCTTTCTGTTCTCCTTTTTAATTTTTGTTGATATTAGATAAAAAAAACCAGTCTTGGTTCTTAGCACAACACATGCGCTAAGAACCAAAACTGGCCTCATTTAAGTATCACCAATTTAAACCTTACAAATATCATCTATTTAACAATTCAATAAATCCTTGTATTTTGGCACACAAGGGTTATGCTACAACGACCAAACCTAGTAGCCTTAATTATATGGGATAAATTGCGGTTTATCCCAAACCAAAGATATATATATGCTAAAAGTTCCTCCATCGTCAGCAACATTTCACGGGGCAAAACTCGATTTTAGCCGCGACATGAGCTATGCCAATTACCTCGAACTCGATACGATTCTTAGTGCCCAACACCCAATCAGCAACGCACACGACGAGGTCTTATTCATCATTCAGCATCAAACCAGTGAATTGTGGATGAAATTGATGCTACATGAATTACAAGCCGCTCGTAACTGCCTCAAAAACGATCACTTACAACCCGCCTTCAAAATGTCGGCGCGGGTTTCACGCATCATGACGCAATTGCTCAACGCATGGGATGTGCTGGCAACCATGACGCCGAGTGAATATTCGGAATTTCGCCATCAACTTGGCAATTCGTCAGGCTTTCAGTCGTATCAATACCGAATCATCGAATTTATGTGCGGCAACAAAAACGCGCTCATGCTGCGCCCGCACGCCCATCACCCCGCCACTGTCGCCTTGCTAGAAAAAGAACTCAATACACCCTCACTTTACGACGAAACAATTCAATTGCTGGCGCGGCAAGGCTACGCCATTGACGCCGAGGTGCTGTCGCGGGATTGGACACAACCCTATACCTATAACGCTTCGGTCGAACAGGCTTGGCTCGACGTGTATCGCAACCCGAAACAACGCTGGGCATTGTATGAATGGGCCGAGGAGCTGATGGATCTCGAAGACACCTTCCGTCAATGGCGCTTCCGTCACGTCACCACCGTCGAGCGCGTCATCGGGTTCAAGACCGGCACTGGCGGCACATCGGGCGTAAATTACCTTAAAAAGATGCTCGATGTCGTGCTTTTCCCAGAACTGTGGCGTGCCCGCACGGATATGTAAGCCTTAAAAAATGCAAAAAAACGATGTCTATATTCACCTTGATGAATACAGACATCGTTTTTGGCAAAATATGTTTTATCGCTTAGGCTACGATACCACTTCGGGAGTTGGCACTGCGACAGGGGGCGTGGGCATATCAACATCCGCAATCCGTGCCACACTTGCCACAGTGTCATTGTTGCGCAAATTGATCACCCGCGAGCCACGAGTGGCGCGGCCTGTCTTTGCCAGATCGGCCACCGCCGCCCGCAACGCCGTGCCATTGGCGCTAATGACAGTGATCTGATCAGTCTCTTGCAATACGCGCACCGCGACCAGCAAACCGGTCTGATCCAAGTCACCCGCCATCGTGCGCATACCACTGCCGCCACGCCCTTTGGCCGTGTATTCGCGCAGGTCGGTGCATTTGCCATACCCCATCGCGGTCACGGTAAACAAAAAGCCGTTCGGCTCAACCACTTCCATCCCCGCAATGTAATCCCCCTCGTGCTTCATGCGCATGGCCTTCACACCGCTGGCCGTGCGGCCCATCAAACGCACCAAATGCTCGTTAAAGCGCAAAGCCTGCCCTTGAGCCGTCACAATAATCAATTCGCCTTTGCCATCGGTCAAGCGGGCATAACTCAATTCGTCACCTTCGGCTAATGACATACAGATCAAGCCACTGGCCCGAATATGCGCAAAGGCGCTCAAATTCACGCGCTTAATCTTGCCCTTGACCGTGCACATGGCAATGGTCGGGCGTGGGTTTGCCACCGAACGATGCTCGGCAGCGTCGCCGTTTTCGCTCGAATCGTCGCCCTCGCTTTCGCTGTCGGCCTCATCATGAACCCCTTCGGCGCTTGCCTCAGCGACAATCTCAGCGCCTTCCTCGTCTTCGCTCCATTCTGCCGCCGCCGCCATAATGGCACGCGGCACACACAACGCCGAGGTAATACGCTCGCCTTCGCTCAAGGCGATCAAGTTGGTCAAAAATGTGCCTTTTGCGGTGCGATCACCCTCAGGAATTTGATAACTCTTCAACGCATAGACCTTGCCTTTGTTACTAAAAAACAAAATCGTATCGTGCGTGCGGGCCGACATCAAGAACATCACTTCGTCTTCGCCCTTGGTTGACATGCCATTGGCCCCGC
This sequence comes from Anaerolineae bacterium, assembly GCA_018500105.2. Lineage (GTDB taxonomy): Bacteria > Chloroflexota > Anaerolineae > J036 > Brachytrichaceae > AQU-03. The sequence continues at coordinate 7,387 of JAHBAL020000260.1, read as the reverse complement.
GTCCGCCGCGCCCCTGCGCCCGATACGCCTCGGTCAGCGTTTGCTTGATATAACCTCGCTGGGTAAGCGAGATCAAGACACTCTTGTCGGGGATCAATTCTTCGTCATCAAAGCTCTCACGTTCGCCGTGTGCAATGCGCGTGCGGCGTTCATCGCCATATTTATCACGCAGACGAATTGTGTCATCTTTGATCAAGCCCAGAATTTTCTCTGGATGCGCCAACAAATCCTCAAAATAAACAATTTGGTTGCGAATTTCTTGATATTCGTCTTCAATACGCTGACGTTCAAGCGCGGCCAAACGGCGCAATTGCATATCCAAAATCGCTTGCGACTGAATTTCGCTCAGCTTGAGCCGCGCTATCAATTCAGACTTGGCCGCCTCGGCGCTGGCGGCCCCGCGAATAATGCGAATGACCTCATCGAGATTGAGCAAGGCAATACGCAAGCCTTCGAGGATATGCGCCCGAGCCAATGCCTTGCGCAGATCAAACTCGGTGCGGCGGCGAATGACTTCGCGGCGATGCTCAATAAAGATGACCAAAGCCCGCTTTAGGCTGAGCAAACGCGGCTGGTTATCCACCAACGCCAAACATTGCACACCAAACGAGCTTTGCAAGGCGGTAAATTTATACAGCCGATTCAGCACGCGGTGCGGTTGCGCACTCCGTTTTAGTTCGATCACGACGCGCATTCCGTTGCGGTCGCTTTCATCGCGCAAATCGCTAATTTCAGGAATACGTTCATCGCGCACCAGTTCGGCGATGCGCTCAACCAACAATGCCTTGTTGACTTGATACGGCAGTTCGGTAATGATGATTTGCGAGCGATCACTGCGCGTGCCCTTCATATTTTCGATCGTCGCTACGCCGCGCATGACAATGCGACCACGCCCCGTGCCGTATGCCTGCTGAATGCCCTCGCGCCCAATCACAATGCCGCCGGTTGGGAAATCTGGCCCAGAGACAATGTGCATCAAGTCATCTACCGTAACCTCAATTTCAGGCAAGGGCGCTTCTTTCCGCAATAAGGTTGGCTGTGCTTGCTGTGCATCTAAAAATTTGTCAATTAAATAGATGACAGCATTGCTCAACTCGGTCAAATTGTGCGGTGGAATATTGGTCGCCATACCGACCGCAATACCCGATGCGCCATTGAGCAGCAAATTGGGCAAGGCCGACGGGATAACCGTCGGCTCTTGGGTTGTGCCATCATAGTTATCTTGCCACTCGACCGTTTCTTTGTCGAGATCAGCCAGCAGTTCCTCGGCCACCCGCGACAAACGCACCTCGGTATAGCGCATGGCAGCGGGCGGGTCGCCGTCTACGCTGCCAAAGTTACCTTGACCATCTACCAATGGGTAACGCAGCGAAAAATCTTGCGCCAAGCGCACCATCGCGTCATACACCGAGACATCGCCGTGCGGGTGATATTTACCCAGCACGTCGCCCACCACACGGGCAGATTTGCGATACGGCGCACTTGCGCGTGCGCCGGTGCTATCCATGACATACAGAATGCGGCGTTGCACAGGCTTCAGGCCATCACGCGAGTCGGGCAAAGCCCGCGCCACAATTACACTCATGGCATAATCGAGATAGGCATTGCGCATTTCGCGGTCAATGTCAATATTGCGAATTAAGCCAAAAGCTGCGTTCAAATTAGGTTCGATGACAGGGCTGTCATTGAGGGGTGAACCCCCATTCTGACCAGCATCGGGTTGTTCAACATCACTCACAGGGGTAAAACTCCGAAATTTTCAAGACCCCTAATTATACCCTTTTTGGGAAGTAGCAGGTTGCAGGTTGCAGGTTGCCACTTGCCACCCCCGATACAATACCGCACATGTCAACACTTCTTCCTTATTTAACCGCACAAACCCCTGCCATGCTCGACCTGTTGGCCCGACTGGTGGCGATTGAGTCGCCAACCAGTGACAAGGCCGCCGTTGATCGCATGGGCGCGGCGATCACCCAACAACTGCGTGATTTGGGCGCAAGCATCACCCATTACCCACAAAGCGACACCGGCGACCATGTGCTTGGTGTGCTAAATGCGGGCGCGGACAACGCGATCACGATGGTCATGCACATGGACACGGTGCATCCGATTGGTTTTCTCAAGGCGCATCCGGCGCATATCGAAGACGGCAAATATTACGGCCCCGGCTCGTGCGATATGAAGGCTAGCCATGTTATCGCATTGTCAGCAGTACGGGCTTTGCAGCAGTTGGGACAATTGCCCAAGCGCGAAATTCGCATTTTGTTTACCAGCGACGAAGAAACGGGCAGCAATACCTCACGTGAATTGATTGAAGAATTAGTGGCAGGCAGCAGCCTGTGTATGGTGATGGAGCCGCCACTGCCGGATGGACGCTTAAAATCGGCCCGCAAAGGCACGGCTGGCTTTAAAGTGATCGCACACGGACGCGCCGCTCATGCCGGTGTGCAGCACGAAAAAGGCATCAACGCTATCGCCGAATTGGCACATCAAGTGATCAAAATTCAGGCACTCACCGACTATGCGCGTGGGCTGACGCTGAGTGTGGGCAATATTCGCGGCGGCGGGCCAAGCAACGTCGTGCCCGATTACGCCGAGTGCGAAGTAGATTGTCGCATCGCCAAGCTGTCAGACGCCGAGTATATTGTCGGGGCGATGCAGGCGCTGACGCCAGTGCTGCCGGGCGCAAGTATCGAAGTGGAGGTAGATTTGAATCGCCCGCCATTTGAATATAACGCCGAGCGACAAGGCATCATTGATCGCCTCAACGCCATTGCCGAGGCCGAAATGGGCATAACCTTTACGCACGGCAGCACCGGCGGCGGCAGCGATGCTTCATTCACCGCACCCATCGCGCCAACGATGGACGGGTTCGGGGCCATCGGCGATGGCATGCACGCCATCCACGAGCACATCGTCATCAGCAGCCTCGCCGAGCGCACTGCCCTTACTGCGGCAGTTTTGCGCGATTTTTAAGCGCCACTATAACCGCCGACATCACAGTGCTGCCGCAAGCTAACCTTGCGACAACACTGTGATGTCGGCAAAAACGATTAACCTACAATCCAAATGCGAGTTTAAGTTTCGTATTGATCACTGTCATATCATTCGCAGCAATATTACCAACACGATGCAATATACGTTTGGGGTGCAAGGTAAACACCACTGGCTTGAATGCAGAGGGGAACTTTAGCCCAGCGACTTGCCAATCAACCAACACATAATCAAATAGGCCAGTTGCACCGACCACGTTTGATGTAATGCCCGCCAACAACACATCTGGCTCTGTTTGATGATACGCCCCGCTGCTGATAACAACCGCAGGGCGGACTTTGTAAGTGCTTTGGTCACTAAAAGGAAACGGCACAAGCACAATTTCACCGCGTTGATAGACCATAGAGCACCTGCCAATCATCATATGCTGCATCAGTCGGGTTATCCCAAATTTTTTGCAGTGATTCCTCCGAGGCTGTTGCCCAGCCTTCGCGCTCAGTATATGCTAGCAATTCAAGCTGTTCACACTGCGCAATCATTTCGTTATACAACTGGTAATTGAGCATAACAACGCTTGCTCGCCCATTTTGGGTAATGATGATAGGTTGCTGCTGTGCTTGAGCTAAAATTTCTTTTGCTTGAACGCGCAAATCGGTCATTGGCATGATGGGGAGAATCTTTTGCATATGATTATTATCTGATTTGATTCTATATTATAGAACGCATCTTTTGAAAAAAATGAGGGGATAACATCATCCGTCATCCCCTCAACTTGTCACCCTATCATGAATCAGGCTTTTTTGCGCAAACGCGAATAGAGATAAGGCCCAAGCACCGAAATAACGCACAAGGCCAACATAAAGGCTGCCATTGGGCGCTGTAGGAAGATAGTGGGGTCGCCGCGACCAATCGCGAGGGCGCGGCGAAATTCTTGCTCGACCAATGGCCCCATCACCACGCCCAAAATGGCGGGCGCAATCGGGATGCCGTGACGGGTCATGAAGAAGGCAAGAATACCCAGCACGATGAGGATAAGCATGTCGGCAGTGCCGCCATTTTGCACCAACACCCCAACCATTGCAAACATCAAAATGCCTGCGAATAAGATCGGCTTGGGGATGTCGAGCATCTTAATCCAAACGCCGACCAAGGGCAAGTTCAAAATTAACAAAAGCAAGTTGCCAATATAAAGGCTGGCGATCAAGCCCCACACAAGTTCTGGGTTTTTGTCAAAAAACAAGGGGCCGGGGTTGAGGCCATATTGCTGCAACGCCGCGAGCATGACGGCGGTTGTGCCAGAGCCGGGGATGCCCAACGCCAACAATGGAACCATCGCGCCACCAGCGGCGGCGTTATTCGCGGCTTCGGGGCCAGCCACGCCTTCGATTGCACCTGAGCCAAATTCTTCGGGGTGTTTTGAGCTATTCTTTTCAAGGTTGTAGCTAAGAAAAGTAGCAACAGTAGCCCCAGCACCCGGCAAAACACCCACAATAAAGCCCAAAATACTGCCGCGTATCCAACTTGGAATACTGCGCCGCCATTCATCCCGGCTCATCATCAGTGTGCCGATAGTCTTGATGACCTCGTCGTTGCTGTTTTTGATTGTGCCAGAGTTCCATAGCACTTCGCCGACGGCAAATAAACCGACCGCCGCCGCTACCACTTCGACCCCGTTGAGCAATTCGGGCACGCCAAAGGTGAAACGGGCTTGACCGGTTTGCAGGTCAATACCGATCATGCTGATGCCGAGGCCGAGCATGGTGGCAAACATGGCCTTGGGGGCGCTATCGCCGCCCAACCCCGTGACAGCCGTGAGCGCCAGTAGCATGATGCCAAAATATTCGGGCGCACCAATCAGCACAGCAAAATCGGCCAGCACTTTCGCCAACAACATCAAGCCGAGGGTGGCAATTGTGCCAGCCACGAACGAGCCGATGGCGGCGGTGGCAAGTGCTGCGCCGCCGCGCCCGCGCATCGCCATGCGATAGCCTTCAAGCGCAGTAACGACGCTGGCGCTTTCGCCCGGCGTTTTGACCAAAATACTGGTGGTGCTGCCGCCATACATCGCACCATAATAAATGCCACCGAACATGATAAAGGCGCTGGTGGGGTTAAGCCCGAAGGTCATAGGCAGCAAGAGTGAAATGGTCAAGGCGGGGCCAATGCCCGGCAAAACGCCAATTGCTGTGCCAAGCACCACCCCAATTAAGCCAAACAATAAATTCTCAGGCGTAAGCGCGGTTCCGAAACCAGCCGCCAAATTTGCAAAAATATCCATAAATACCTTTATTTGCTTAAATAAAAATTGAGTTTAGCCTAATTTGATGCGCAAGACAAAGTTAAACGCGAGATATACCACTATGGGCAACAACAGCGATATTGCGATATCACGTTTGTAATGGCGACTGCCAAAATTCCAAATTTGCCCATACATCAGCAAGGGTGTGGCAATAAGAAAACCAACGACTGGCTGAATAATTGCATATAAAATTAATAAACCCGCCGAAATGCCAAATGTGCGCCAATCCACTGGTTCAAGGTCATCTAACTGAAATCCGGCACTCTGACGATTGCGAGTGGCAACCGCCAGCCAAATACCGCTCACCAGCATTAAAATGCCAATGCCAATCGGAAATGCGCGTGGGCCGACAGTGGCGCTGCTGCCCGCTTGGTTAATCATATTTGCCCCTATCAAGTAGAGGAGGCTAAATATGATAATGACTATCGCAACTTGAGAATCTTTTTTCATATGAGTGAAGGTTGCAGGTTGCAGGTTGTAGGTTGCAAAGTTGCAAGGTGCAGGTTGCAAGTTGAAAAGTTGAAAGTGCAACGTTGAAATATTCGTTATAAATTTTCAACGTTGCACTTTCAATTTTGCACTTTGCGCTTCAAAAACGATCTTATTTCAACACGCCAATCGCGGTCAATGTGTCTTTGAAGGTCTTGTCTTCAGATTCGAGGAACTTGCCATAAGCGTCACCGGGCAAGAACACATCATCCCACTTGTTCTTTTCGAGGGTTTCTTTCCAAGTCTTGGTTTCGCGCATCTTGGTCAGTAGGTCAATAATGGCTTTTTGGGTAGCAGCATCGGTGCCGGGGGCGGCAACGACACCGCGCCAGTTGCTGATGGTAACGTCATAGCCAGCTTCTTTGATGGTCGGGGTGTTGTCGCCCGCAATCTTCTTTTCGCCGCTCACGGCCAAGAAGCGCATCTTGCCAGCCTTCACTTGCTCGTTCCACTCGGTGAAACCGCTCACACCAGCGGTCACTTGCCCGCCGATCACAGCGGCAACCGCCTCGCCACCGCCAGCATAGCCGACATAGTTGATCTTGTCGCCACCGACACCAACGGCCTTGCTGAGCAAACCAACCAACACGTGATCGGTGCCACCGGCGCTACCGCCGCCCCACACCACGCTCTTGGGATCGGCCTTGTAAGCTTCCAACAAATCCTTCAAGGTTTGGAATTTGCTATTGGCTGGCACGGCAACGACCAAATATTCGCTGGTGAGGCGAGCCAAAGGCACAGTTTCCTTCAGCGTCACTGGGCTTTTGTTCAAGTGAATGCCGCCAACCATCACGCCACCCATCGTCATGATGGTGTGTGTATCGCCTTTGTTTTTGGTGACAAATTCTGCGAGGCCAATCGTGCCTGCCGCGCCGCCTTTGTTCACCACTTCAACTGGCACACTCACCAGCTTATCTTCAGACAAGACTTTTTGCATGAGGCGCGAGGTCTGGTCCCAACCGCCGCCGGGGTTGGCGGGGGCCAAAATGGTCAGCGCCTTTGATGGGTATTTTGCGGCCTGCGGGGCCGGTGTGGCACACGCTGCAAGCACTAATGCCGCAGTGGCGGCTGTTATCAAAATAGGTTTGTGAATTTTCATTGTTGCTCCTCTCTGTCTATATGTTTGGTTAAAACTAAACTGGTTTGATGGTGAGTATCCCTTGAAAAGGATTACATCACTTTTAAACCAACGAGATTTTAACTCAAAATTTACCGACTTTTACACTACGCTTATATGAATTTAATATTCTGCCAAGGACGACATCCAAGAAATTAAGCACGCAATAGGCCAATGATCGGCTAAGCAACCCGAATTACAATTAATCCAATGTGAAGTAGTCGCTGGCTTTACAGCGCATCGTTATCTAACATCACACCCATGAAGACACGAACTCATTTTGCACTTTTCGCGGCAGGGGTTTTGATCTGCCTGACCGCGCTCATGCCAAACTCGCCCATTTTTGCCCACCTCGACGAGGCCGCAACGACACAGGTGTATCTGCCGATTTTGTTCAGCCGATTGCCAGCCACCGCCACGCCGACGCGCACCCCATCCCCCACCCCAACCAAAACGCCGACGCCAGCACCTGTCTCTTATACACATCT
>JAHBAL020000559.1 GCA_018500105.2 Anaerolineae bacterium | reverse complement strand
AGATGTGTATAAGAGACAGCCAGTGACCCGTCTCGACGACGAAATCCATATTTTTCGAGATATACGGATGTGTGTGCCAAATCAGAATTTGCTCTATAAATCACAACAGACATTAAAGATAGTTGCAAATATAGATATAAAGATAGTTTTTGGGGATGTCTTGCGTCAAAAGGCCGAGAAAATAGTTTTCTATTTGCATTCAACGCAAAATCAATGCAAATGATTGCAACAAAATCTCAGGGGAGCACTGGCGCTGCTTACAACTTCGGCGAAAAACAGGTGACTTGCGGGCGCAATCGGCAACAATTGAGGCAAACACAGATAATTACTATGAAAATAATGATAAAAAGCATAGAATATAGCAAAAACCGCCTTTTGTCATATCAACCTGCGACTTTCGCCTCAAGACAGTCGCGGAAATGCTCTTTAACCTTATCTTTGATTAAGAAATTGTTATTCACAATTAAATGATTTGAGCATTTTTAAAGGAGACCTATGCGAACATTTCGATCTGTGATTGCGTTAGCAGTGACAGTAGCGGGATTAACCATTGGGAACAATTCACTCATTCGTAGCAGCCAAGCCCAACCCGATATTGTCAACCTCAACCCCATTCAAACCGAGAACCAAAATACTGGTTCAACCGGCTGGCAAATTGACTATGACAATCCCAGCACCAAAGTCGCGGACGACATCAATGGACAAATTCGCGGCTATGCCTCATCTACCAGCGTGCAAAGAGGCAATAGCATCAATTTTCATATTAGCGTAAAACCAGCGCAACAATACACCATCGAGGTTTATCGGCTGGGCTATTACCAAGGCAAAGGCGGGCGCTTGATGCTGACCACGCCCCAGCTTAACGGAACCCAACAGCCCACCTGCCCTCAGACCGCGCAGACAGGCTTGGTGCAATGCAATTGGGCGGTGGGTTACACGCTGAATGTGCCCGGCACGTGGCTGGATGGCTATTATGTGGCGATGCTGAAGAACGCCCAGGGCTGGCGCAGCCAAATCATTTTTGTGGTGCGCGACGACGCCCGCACAGCCGATTTTGTCATGCAAATCCCCGTGCTGACCTATCAAGCCTATAACAATTATCCGGTTGGCACGAATATTGGCAAGAGCTTGTATGACTACAACAGCCAAACCGGCCCATCGCCCAGCAAGATCGGCTTGCTTGCCAATACTGGCTCGTATCGTGCGGTCAAAGTGTCGTTTGATCGGCCCTATAGCAACCTAGATATGAGCAATCATGGCATTTTCTGGGAGGTTTACATGATTCAATGGTTGGAGCGCGAAGGCTACAACGTGACTTACATCACCGATATTGACGCGCACACCAACCCGAATCGGCTAAAGCAATCTAAGGGCACAATCACGGTTGGTCACGATGAATATTGGACCAAAGAAATGCGCGATGGTTGGGATGCCGCCCGTGATGCAGGCGTTGACTTGGCATTTTTTGGCGCAAATGACGCCTATTGGCAGGTGCGACTCGACCCCAACACCGTAAATGGCGCAGCTAACCGCGTGGTCACGTGTTACAAAGACCGCGAAGAAGATCCGTATACCGATCTCGACCCATTGGGGCCGGGTCTCACCGAATGGCATCGCACGACTCAATTCCGCATGTTGACCCCGCCACGCCCAGAGCAAATGCTGATCGGCATTCAATATAGCTCATACGCGGTTGATACCAGCGCCTTGCAATATTATCAGCCGTATGTGGCGCAAAACACCTCGCATTGGGTGTATGCGGGCACAAGCATGACCAATGGCGCACAAATTCCGCATATGATGGGCAACGAAATTGACCATTTGTTCATCACCACCACCCGCGCCAGCGGCGAGGTGATTCAGATGGCCCCGCCCATCAGCCTGAGTTATACGATTCTGCAACAAGGGCCGTTTATTGGCGCAAATTTGCCCAGTAATACCAATTACACCACGCCCAACGATTTCACCCAATCCACCATTTACCAAGCGCCAAGCGGGGCCTATGTGTTTGCCACCGGCACGCTGGCATGGCCTTGGGGCTTGTTGGGATCGGGCCAAGCCGACCCGCGTGTCGAGCAAATTACGCGCAATGTGCTCAATCGCTTCCTCATCAATCAACCCACGCCGGGCACACCCACCCTCACCCCAACCAGCGGGCCAAGCGCCACGCCGACCAATACGCCCATTGCCCCAACGGCGACGCCAACGAACTTGCCGCCAACGGCTACCCCCACGCCTGCGCCTCAGGTGTGCGTGAATAACTTGTTCACCAACCCCGGCTTTGAGTCTGGCCTGACCGATTGGGCCGACAACCGCGACGCGCAAACTGACACCTCGTCCCGCACAGGCAGCGGGGCGGTGCGCCTGACAAACGCTGGGGGCTATGTAGCACAAGCCAAGCCGCCTGTGGTGGGCAGCACCTACACTCTTAGCGCATGGGGCAATCGAGCCGGCACATCGGCGACAGGTCGCGTGGCCCTCGTTTTCTTCAATGCAGCGTTTGCCGAACTTGGCCGCCAAGATGCCTATTTCCAAACGGTTGGAACCTATGGACAAGCCAGTGTATCGGCGGTGGCTCCGGCCAATACCGCCTATGTTTACCCGCTGGTGTATGCTGAGAGTGCCTCGGCAAGCGTGCCTTTGCGCGTAGATGACATGTGTTTGACCAGCAGCACTAGCGGCGGGCCAACGCCAACCAGCACACCAGCGCCGCCAACGGCCACGCCGACCAACACACCTGTCGGCCCAACAGCCACCCCAACCAATACGCCCGTTGGCCCAACAGCCACCCCAACCAATACGCCCGTTGGCCCAACACCTACGCCAACCAATACCCCAGTAGCAGGCGTGTGCAGCAGCAACCTGATCTTGAATCCGGGGTTTGAGTCTGGCATGACCAATTGGGGCGACAACGTGGGGGCGCAAGCCAATGGCACACCGCGTAGCGGCAGCGGGGCCTTGCGTCTAAGCGCAACCTATCATTACGCGGGTCAGGCAAACCTCGCCATTGTCGGCAAAACCTACAGCGCCAGCGCGTGGACCAACCGCGCAAGCGCGACAACAGCAGGGCGTTTGTTCATCATCTTCTTCGACAACGCCGGAAATATTGTGCAGCGCCAAGAGGCCGCCCTCAATGGCGTAGGCAGCTATGCCCAAACGACCGTGTCGGCGGTTGCACCTGCGAACGCCAGCTATGTGTATTACCAATTGCTGGCCGACAACGCCAGCACCACCGCGCCAATTTACGCCGACGATCTGTGTTTGCAGTAAGCGACAGCGATATTAACGATAACCTGATTCGTAGGGACACGGCATGCCGTGCCCCTACGAATCGTGTCTGGGAATGCTCGCAATTCTGCGGGTGTGCCTAACTTAAGGAGATAAAAGACATGAAATTAAAATCTAAAGGGTGGCGCTGGGGCATTTCGCTCGGCGTAATCGCGGCACTCGCCATCAACCTGCATTTGCTCAGCCCACATTCGAGCCAAGCCACCTGCGCGGCCCCGCTCAACCCAATTGATGCCGAAAATTGCAACCTCGGCTCAAATGGCTGGCTGCTCAACCTCAACACAATGGCAGTGTCGGACGATGTCAATGGGCAAATTCAGGGCTACGCCTCTGCCGTCAGCGTCAACAAAGGCCAGCCCATTCAATTTCATGTCAGCGTCAACCCCGCTCAAACCTACAACATCGAAATTTACCGGCTGGGGTATTACCAAGGCAAAGGCGGGCGATTGATGCAAACCGTGAGCAATCTCAACGGCACAAAACAACCCGATTGCCCACAAGACCCGACCACCGGCATGGTCGCCTGCGATTGGGCGGTAGGGCATACGCTCAATGTGCCCAACACTTGGGTGTCGGGGGTGTATGTGGCGATGTTGGTTAATAATCAGGGGTATCGCAGCCAGATTGTATTTATTGTGCGTGATGACGCTCGGCTGGCGCACTTTGTTTATCAGCACCCCACCACCCGAAACGCCGCCTATAACGATTATCCCGAAGGCACAAACCGCTCAAAAAGCTTGTATGGCTTCAACAGCGAAGGCAGCGAGATTCCAGCATTGGTGGGCACAGGCTCAAAACGCGCTGTCAAAATTTCGCTCGACCGCCCGGCTGTGGCCGAATTGAGCAGCTATCGCCTTGGCTATGAATATTATTTGCTGCAATGGCTTGAGCGCGACGGCTACGATGTGCAATATGTCAGCGGCATTGACGTGCATCGTAACCCCGGCTTGTTGTTGGGGCGGCGTGGCGCAATTTCGGCGGGCCACGATGAATATTGGAGCAAAGAGATGCGCGACGGATGGGAGGCAGCGCGTGAGGCGGGCATCAATTTGGCGTTTACGGGCGCTGATGCCGCCTATTGGCAAATTCGGCTAGAGCCAAACGCGGCTGGGGCGCAAGATCGGGTGGTGGTGTGCTACAAAGACATCGGCAATTTTGAGGGTTACCCTATCAGCCAACGCAGTTTGCTTGATCCATATGGCATCGGCGACGCGCCGTATGACCGACATATTGACCCGCTGGCGCTGAGCGACCCCAATCGCAACACCACGCTTTTCCGCACCTTGCTCAACCCGCGCCCAGAGCAAACCCTGATGGGGGTGCAATACACCGGCTTGGTCGCCAACGACGAGGCGTGGTATCAGAAATATGTGGTGCAAAATGCCTCAAGCTGGG
>JAHBAL020000297.1 GCA_018500105.2 Anaerolineae bacterium | reverse complement strand
GGTTTAGGCAATGGGGATCCCTCACAGTTTACCCTGAGCCTGTTGAAGGGTATCGGGATGACGCATCAAATATACACATATATCTAAGTTTCTGAGCACCCTTCGACAAGCTCAGGGTAAACTACGAGGAGGAATCTTTGCGGAAATTTAATCATCGTGCCGATTTTCGGCAAAGCCCCCTCGCTGCGCTTCGGGGTGACGTGACAATTTATGTGTTTGATTTATTCCATTTTGACTCGAAAGTTGGTATTAAACCTCCGAGGTCTTTGGGACCTCGGAGGTTTGAACTCGTTTTATGCGATAGGCGCTGCGTATTTTTTACAACGAGCGTAAAAATGCCAGCACTTTGGCCTTGTCGGCATCGCTTAGTTGATGAAATGCTTTGCGGGTTGCCAGTGCTTGCCCTTGGTGGCGTTGAATGGCATCGGGCAACGTGAGGCTAAGCCCATCGTGCATAAAACGTGCTCGCGTATGCAAACCCCACAGAGGTGCTGTGCGCATTTTGTTGCGGGCTTGGGGCGTGCCGGTCTGATAGATGCCATCGCCCGTGCCAATGTCGTGCAGCAAATAGTCGCTAAATGGGCGGATGCGTTTGCTGCCCAGCGCCTCGGTCACAGTAAATGTGCCGCCATTGAGCACCGTGCCAGCGGGCGCAGTCACCAATTCGGGCGTGTGGCAGGTGTTGCAGCCGATGCGGTTAAAAATGGCTTGCCCGTCAATGGCATCTTGCGTTTTGGCGGCAGTGTCGTGGCGGGCCGGCGCGGTGAGGGCACGCATAAAGTTGGTAAAAGCGTGCACATCTGGGCCAAATGGAAATTCGGCGCTGGGAGCTTCTTCGGGGTCGGCAACGGTGTCATAAGCCGCCACCGATTTGCCATTGGATGTGTTCTCGTCAGGGGCGAGCGGGCTGGTAATCCCCATTTCGTTCAAATAGGCATCTACCGAGAACGAGAGCAAGCTGGCGTGTTGGCCTTTCCAGCCAAAGCGCCCGACACGCTTCACGCCCGACGCTTCTAACACATCCACCATCACCACCTCGCCGCGCATATCGCTTGGTTGGGCGGCTGCGAGTGCGATGAGGGTCTCATCCGGCACGGCCTCAACAAAGCCATCGCCCAAGATGCTGAGCGACATACGAAAGGCAACGATATCATTGCCGTCTTGAATTTGTTCTTGCAATGAATAGTGAATGGCGCGATCATGAATGAGCGAACCGCCCGCGTGTTCAGCAAATTGGCTGTTGGTCATGCGGCCTGCGCGTATCACCGACACTTGGCTTGAGCCGCCTGACATCGGCGATTGATGGCATTCGCGGCAGGCTTGCGCGTTATACACGGGGCCTAGGCCGTCGGCCACATCTTCAACTGCGTCAAATATTTTCTTGGCGCCGTAAAATGTTAATGGGCTTTCTTCGTCGTCGGGCGTGCCGAGGGGAATATGCCCATTGTTGCCTTGCCCGGTGGGCGCATCTTCGATTGGCACAAGCGACTGGGCTGTGATCGGCACATAGACCTTGCTCGATGCTTGGCCGGATCGGGGCAAATTGGGCGGCGGTTCTGCCGATCGCACAATGGCTGGGCCGAGGCTTAAGCCGGTTGCCAAAACGCTATAGATCAACAGGGTGCGGGTAGGGTGTTTAAAATGAGACATAGTGGGGAGGGGGATAGAGGGTTATTTACAGTGTGCTTCGACCGACGTGTTTTCAATAATCGAGCGTAGTACTTGCTTAGCTTGGTCTGGCGGGGGCATCTTGACAAAATCAACCCCATCAAACACATTGCCAAGATCACGACGAATAATGAGATGCAAAAATGTGCCAGCCGTCACACCCGTTTTGGGGTCAATGCTGCCATCGGTGGCGATGAGGGCTTTGTTGCTGCCCCACGCCAAAGGCGATTTGATGCTAAAGGGCGTGGCCTCGGTTTGGCCCGGCCCGCGCACCTCGCCCTCAATGAGCAAACTGCTGCCGATCATGCTGACCTCGCTGGGCAAATTTTGGGCGCTGGCGATGCCATAGGCCAGCAAATAGTGCATTTCGCAATAATTTGGCTCATTTCCCCATTGGGCGGTCAGGTGGATGGGGATTGGTGCGGTCAACGACTCGACTTGCGGCGTTTTGATGCGGCTGGGGTCGCCTTCTTCGCCATGCCCCGCCATCGCCACCGATGGCGCAAATAGGCCGGTCACGGCCTCGGCAATTTGCTCGCCCAATGTGGCTGGCACGGCGGCGTGGGTGTGGGGGCACGCCACCATTTGGGCGTTGCCGGTCACCAAATACCCACGTGTCACACGGATGCGATACCCAAGATCATTCACGACCTCCCAGCTTTGCCCATCGGCGGCGGGCTTGGCTTTGCCCCATTGCCAATCGAGCTGATACAAAATCTGCCCTGTTGTTGTCGCGGCATGGCTGTGGGTATGGCTGTTTGATGTGCTGGTCGCTGTGGCTGTCACCTTGGCGCTCTGGCTTGGCGCGGCACACCCCGCCGCAATGCTAGAAATTAACCCCGCCACGACTATGATAGTAGACCGTGAAAATCGAAACTGGCTTGGTGCTTGCTGCTCGCTCATGCTTGCAATTTTGCAAGCAACCTGTTCAGAAGTTGTTAAGATTTAACGCGACTTGTGTTTGGCTTACTAATTAATTTAGGACTTACGCGAAAGTTTGATTTTCACCACAAAGCGCACAAAGAACTCGAAGATTTGCATTTGTAAACCTTCTTTTCTTTGTGAACTTTGTGTTCTTTGTGGTGAAATATTTTTAGTGCGCGTAAGTTCTAACTTGTTACTCGTTACTCATCATTCATCATTCATAATTCTAAACATGTGGAAAGTTTTTCGGTTTGAACTTATGTCGTTGCTCAAGCGGCCCGGCTTTTGGATCGGCATTTTCATCATGCCCATCATTGTGGGGGTGGTGATGGGCGTGGCGTTTGGCGCGGCGATCTTGGCCACAATGGGCGCACTTTGGACGCGCCAACCTAGCGCCGAATTGCAAGGCTATGTTGATCGGGCCAATGTCATCAACCCCGCCATAAATCGCTCGGCCTCGTTTGTGCGCTACGATGACGAACCCGCCGCCCAACGCGCCTTGGCCAGCGACGCCATTGGCGGCTATTTCCTCATTCCTGCCGATTTTGTTGGCAAAGGCGAGGTGCGCTATATTTCAAAAACCTTTAGCCCATTTGCAAACGAGGACAAAACCGACTTGTTTTTGAGCGTACTGCGACAAGACCTGCTCAAGGTCAGCCGCGCCGAACTGAATCGCATTGACCGTCCGCTTATCATCACCCAACGCACTGCCTTGCAGCCAGTCGAGGTCGGCACAGCGAAATCAAATCTCGATGGCCCGCCTGTGCCGATGTTTGTCGCGCTGATCTTTTTTACCGCCTTATTTGGCTCATCAAGCTTGCTCATCAACACCATTTCGAGCGAGAAGGAAAACCGCATTATGGAGGTGCTACTCACCTCGATCTCGCCGCTGCAATTATTGACCGGCAAAATTTTGGCAATGGGAAGCATCGGCATCGTGCAATTGCTCATTTGGCTGGCTTCGGCACTCAACGCCATTTGGGCGCTGCCCGATGTCTCAAAAGCCATCGGCCCCATCCCCAGCAGCGCCATCGTGTGGGGCGTCATTTACTTCGTTTTTGGCTATCTCATCTATGCCAGCCTGATGGCCGGCTTAGGGGCGCTCATGCCCGCCGCCAAAGAAGCCAATCAATACACCCTCTTTCTCATGATCCCGCTCATCTTGCCGGTTTATATCAGCACCGCGCTCATGGCCGCGCCCAACGGCACCTTGTCGGTTGCCCTCAGCCTTTTTCCGCTCACCTCGCCCTTGGTTATGGTAATGCGCTTGATGGTCACGCCTGTGCCGTTGTTACAATTGCTGCTTGGGTTGGGTTTGCTTATGGCTGCGGCGGCATTGGTCTTGTGGCTGGTGTCGCGCCTTTTTCGCGCCCAAGTGCTGTTGTCTAGCACAAAACCCGCTTTGCGCCGCTTGTTCATGCGCCGCACACATTGAATTATGGCAAAAGCACAACTTTCGCTATTACCTGAAAAGGTAAAACTTAGTCGCTGGGCTTGCTGAACCACGAAAGACACGAAGCACACTAAAATAGAATTCTCTTTCGTGTGTTTTGTGCTTTTCGTGGTTAAAATGTCCTGAGCGGCTTGCTTGCCTAAGCTTTTACCTGAAAAGACCACTAGCCCGTAATCTCCTCAAACTTCATGACAACTCCCCTACACAAACCCACCCTTAACGACCTCGCCATTTTCGGCAATGCGCCTGCCTTCCGCGACAAATTGTATGTTGGGCGACCCAATATCCCCGACCGCGACAAATTGTTCGAGCGCATCAATACCATGCTCGACAGCCGCTGGCTGAGCAACCAAGGGCCATTTGAGCAAGCATTTGAGCGCCGCTGCGCCGAAATCTTGGGTGTCAAACATGCCATCGCCATGACCAACGCCACGCTGGGGCTAGAGATTGTGGCACACGCACTGGGGCTAACGGGCGAAGTGATTGTGCCCGCCTATACGTTTGTCGCCACCGCGCACGCGCTGCGTTGGATTGGTCTAACGCCAGTGTTATGCGATGCCGACCCTGTAACGCATAATATTGACCCCAACCAAGTTGAGGCGCTCATCACGCCGCGCACCAGCGCCATTTGTGGCACGCATTTGTGGGGAACTCCGTGCGATGTTGACGCACTGGCGGCGATTGGCCGTAAGCACAATTTGCGTCTGTTTTACGATGCCGCGCACGCCTTTGCGTGCAGCACGCGCCAAGTGCCGATCGGCGGCTTCGGCGATGCCGAAGTCTTTAGTTTCCACGCCACGAAATTTATCAATTCGTTTGAGGGCGGCATTGTCACCACCAACGACGATGGGCTGGCCGAGCGCATCGGCAATATGCGGCGATTTGGCTTTCACGGCATCCCCGATAGTGTGAAATACCTCGGCACCAATGCCAAGATGCCCGAAATTTCGGCGGTGATGGGTCTCACCAGCTTGGAAAGTATGCCCGACATCATCGCCGTCAACCGCCGCAACTATGCGCAATACGAGGCGGCGCTGGGCGAGCTAGATGGCGTGCGGTTTTATCGGCACAATGCCCAAGAACAGCACAATTTTCAATACGTGGTGATTGAGGTCAACGAAGCGGTGACGGGCATCAGCCGCGACAAAGTGGTGCGGGTGCTGCAAGCCGAAAATGTGCTGGCGCGGCGCTATTTCGCCCCCGGCCTGCATCGCATGGAGCCATACGCCTCTGACCCGCGCTATGCCAATTTGCATTTGCCGGTCACCGAGCGCTTGTGCAATGAGGTGATTTTGCTGCCCAGCGGCACCGCCGTCAGCGAGGCCGAAATCGCCGAGACGTGTCACTTGATCACGTTGGCGGTCGAGCATGGGCGCGAGTTGAGTGGGAGGCAGTGAGGAACGAGTAACGAGTAACGAGTAAGGCCATTCAGCGAAAATAAATGAGCGATTGAAAATCTTAGCGGGCAGCAAAATTCCATATGCCGCACTCGCACGGGGATCAATCCCCGCGCTACATAACAACGCCCACCAAGTGGGCTGCAAACTCAGCCGTGTAACCGCCGTTGTTATATAGAACGGCGGTTGATCGCCGTTCGGGCTAACCCATTCTGTCATTTATTTCAACGCAATAGCCTAATGAGTGATTTAACACAACTCGTTACTCGTTACTTAGGCTATTCGGGAAAAATAAATGGTTGAATTAAAATCTGAGGGCAAGTCACAAAATACGGTGTATTGCGCCCGCGCGGGGATCAATCCCCGCGCTACATAACAACGCCCACTGTGTGGGCTATAAACTTAGCCCGTGTAACGGGCGTTGTTATGTAGAATGGTCCTGAGCCTGACGAAGGATTGATCGCCATTCGAGTGCGATTTTCACAAACTTCGCTTGAAAGTAAACTATCCCGCATTGACATTTAATTTATCGTAATAGCCTTACTATTTGTTCATTGCAAACTTGCTGGGGCAAGCTACGTTAAAAACATGCTGCACTGCTTGCTCGTGTTGAGTATCAAAAAATGTGGCAGTTTGATTGAAACCTTATAAAAATTTGACAAATTTCCAAAAACGTCCTAAAAGTCAGAAAAATGATGGACAATATGCCTCATCCTTTTATCTCATGCAGGCAGTAGGCATATGACACAAAACTTGCTCGAAAAACTATGGCAACAACATCAATTTAAACCCAATGCCAATCAAGCAGAGGCGATTCATCATATTGAAGGGCCGCTTTATTTGCCAGCGGGGCCGGGGTCTGGTAAAACGCGAGTATTGTTATGGCGAACGGTCAATTTGATTGTATGTCATAACGTTGCGCCGAACGAAATCTTTCTATCTACCTTTACGGAGAAAGCAGCGCGCCAATTGCGTGAAGGGCTGCGGGCTTTATTAGGGTCAGCCAGTAACTACACTGGGGTGCAATATGATTTGGGCGCAATGTATGTTGGCACAGTCCATTCTCTGTGTCAACGTATTCCGACCGATCGCCGTATGCTATTGGGGCGACAACGTGGCAAAGCGCCTGTGCTGATGGATGCGTTATCGCAATATTTTTATCTTAGCAAGCATCATTATTGGCAGGGATTGCTACAACAGGCGCAATTTGGTGATGATTTTCTTGCTGCCTATGAACGTATCAATTCTTATTTTGAGAATCGTCGTAGCCGGCAATCTCGTCACCAAGCTGTGCAAAACTGTATTTCGTTGTTTAACCGTTTGTCTGAGGAATGTTTTGAACCAGACACAAGCCACATAGCGCAGATTGATGAGACTTTGCACGGTTTGTTGAAGATGTATGCAGCCTATGTGCAGTTACTTAAAACAGATTCAAATATCTCGCTGGCCGATTTTTCCTTGATCCAACAAGAGGCATTGCGACTCATCACCCAATCCCCTCAAGCAGGAAAGGTGTTTAAACACATCATCATTGACGAATATCAAGATACGAATACAGTTCAAGAACGTATTTTCTTTGGGCTAGCTCAAGGCCACAAAAATTTGTGTGTGGTGGGTGATGACGACCAAGCACTGTATCGCTTTCGAGGGGCCACAGTCGAAAATTTTGTGCAGTTTCCGCCGCGATGCCAACAGCAACTGGGGATTACTCCGCACAAAATACCGCTTTCACGAAACTATCGGTCGCGCTACCAAATTGTCAACTTCTATTCACGTTTTATGGAACAGATGGATTGGCAAGATGAGCAAGTGCGACATCAAACCTATCGTGTCAATAAGAATATCGAAGCAGCACGGCAAGATTTCAATGTATCGGTGCTGGTTAATACCAACACAAAGCCAGAAGATGCTTGTAGCGAAATTGCGCGTTTTGTGCGTCGCCTGCTCGATGAAGGTGTTGTCGAAGATCCCAATCAGATTGCATTTTTGTTCCCATCGCTCAAATCAAAAGCCGTAGAGCGCATGATTCGGGCGCTCGAAAATGAATCGTTGCAAGTCTATGCCCCTCGCGCCAGCACTTTCTTGGAAGTGCCAGAGGCCAGTGCCATGTTTGGTTTGATGATGCAAGTATTCGGGCGGCAACCTGTGGAAGGGCATGGCAACGACGCCGACAACTTTAATGCATGGCAAGAACAAGCCGAGACGATTGCCCAAAACTTGATGCAGGCAGACGCGAATCTGGCGAATTATGTAAAAGATTGCCGCAAAGAAATTGAACAAGCTATTAAGGATTATCAGGCGCTTAAGACGGTGACGGACAATCACCAATGGCCGCTTGAATCTGCCTATAAGCCAGAGCAGATGCGAGCAAAATTGTCGGCAGCGCGGGGTTTATCATCTTCGGCGCAAACGTATCTCGATAGCAGCAATGTAAATAAGGCGATTGAAAACAAGATCAAATTTGGCAAAGGGCCAACACTTGGTTATATCCTCACTACCGCCACTTCGCTTGATTGGCATATTCTCGATCTGTTTTATCGTCTATGTGGATTTGAGCATTTCATCAACATGTTCGACACTGCCGAAGACGGTAGCGATGAAGGCCCGATTTGCAACTTGAGTCTTATTTCTCAATATCTTGCCCGTTTCAACGACGAATTTAACAACCTGATTACCGCCCCAGCACTAGCCGATAAGGCATTTCAACGCACCTTTTTCATTTCGTTTTTGTATTCGCTCTTTCGCCTTGGTGAAAGTGAATACGAAGATGCCAACGACCCATTTCCGCGGGGGCGCATTCCTTTTCTCACGATTCACCAAAGTAAGGGACTAGAGTTTCCAGTAGTCGTGTTGGGCAGCCTCGACAAGCGTAACACGGATGCCCAGCCGGTCGAAAAGATGGTGCGGCAATTGCTCCCCCGCACCAGCAATGAACCGCTCGACAAGGTGGGCAAATTTGATGCGATGCGTCAGTTCTATGTTGCGCTGTCACGGGCGCAACAATTGCTGGTTGTTACCCGATTTACTGGGCAAGGCCAACAAACCTTCGCGCCATTCAAAAGTTTGCTTGAAGATTTGCCCAAACTAAGCACAGTTGACCTGAGCCAAGTGCCCAAAACCAAGTTGCACCAAGACAAGATGCCAGAAACCTATTCGTATACCGGCGATTATTTGTTTTATCAAAAGTGCGCTCGGCAATATATGATCTTTCGCAAGTTTGGCTTCGCAAGCTCAACCACCCAAACCATGACCTTTGGCAATTTGGTGCATCGCACCATCGAAGATTTGCACCAATACCTCATTGCCCAACGACAAAATGCCCAAGATACCGCTTTGGCCTAAACCGCCGAGGCGTTGCCGCTTATTGATGACTGACCAAGAAATCGAAACCCTGCTTCATCAATTTTTTGATGATAATTTAGAGACACTTAAGCTCGAAGGTAATCACGTCTTGACTGTTGCGGTGCGCGAGTCGGCTCGACAGCAAGTGTTGATGTATTGGCGCAAACTGAACGGGATTGCCAAGCAGGTAACCGACACCGAGGTTAAGCTGACCTTGCCTGCCCAACAGTCGCCGGAAGGCCGTCCGTTTGCCATTGAGGGCGTGGTGGATATTGTGCAAAACACCGAACAGACGACCATGTATGACTTGAAGACGCATGACGAGGTCAGTATTCGTAGTAACCTTGAGTCGTATGAGGCGCAACTCAATGTGTATGCCTATATTTGGCAACATTTGCGTGGCGAAAAGCTTGATCGAACCGCGATTATCTCAACTGACCTGCCCGAAGCGGTGCAGCGTGCCTTGCGGGAGCAACGTGAGGGGCAATTGGACTATGCGCTTGCAAAATGGCAGCCCATCATCGAAATTCCGTGCAAACCCGATCAGATTGAGCAAACCCTGCACAAGTTTGGCGAAATTGTGGACCAAATCGAAGGCGGCAATTTTGCCCCGCCATCTGCCGATCAGTTGCAAAACGTTGTGCCCGGCACACGCAGCGCCTTTGGGCGATATGTGTGCCGAAACTGCGATGCCCGCTTTTCGTGCAGCAGCTATCGGCAATACATTCGGCGCAGTAGCCGCGGCGGCAGCAAATTTGAAGCCGAGTTCCGACAATATGTGTTGCAAGACTATGGCGATGATGAAGCACGGCTCAATCGTCGGTTGCTTGAAGGCGAGAATTGAAAATATGCAGTTTGGCTTAGGCCCAACTAACATTACATACACACACAGGATTTTTTTTATGCAACCAGAAAGTGCTATTTTTTTATTTGTTGTTTTTTTCGTTGGCCTGCTCATTGGCCTGATGATTGCTTTGTTTGTTGGGCTGACACATCGTAGCAAGTTGGCGCAAAAACAAACCGAGCTTGATCATTTGACGCAGCGCAGCGACAGCGTCCATGCGGTTGCACTCAATCAACTGCGCAGCGATTATGAAAGCAAACTGCAACAACAAAAACTGGATGGGTCGGGTCTGGTTTCGAAATTAACCAGCGAGTATGAAGCGCGTTTGTTTAAGCAACAAAATGACATGACGGCGATGAAAGGCGAGCATGACAATAAGTTGCAGCAGCAGCAACAAGAAGCATCGGAGCGCGTGCTGAAAATGGTCAATGACTATGAAGCGCGTTTACTCAATCAGCGAAATGAAGCAGACCGTCAGATGTCACAAACGCAAGAGAAATGGGCCGATCAATTGGCGCAAGAGAAGGCAACATTGAACCGACAAATTGCCGAGCTTGAGGCGAGCCTGAAAACGGAGCGCGAAAAGAATCAATGGTTGCAAGATGCGCATGACGTGATGAAAAATCAATTTGCGAGTTTGGCAACCGAGACCTTGCGCCAAACTAGCACCGACTTTTTGAGCCGCGCCGATGGCACGATGGAAAAACAACGCGCCGAACTCGATCAACTTGTAAAGCCACTCAATGCGCAAGTGACAATGTTGAGCACGGCGGTGCAGGCGCTCGAAGGCAAGCGCGAAGCGGCCTATGCCGACCTCAGCCGCCAAGTGACTCAATTGGCCGCTACCCACCAACAACTGCAAGCCTCGACATCGCAACTGTCGCAGGCCATGAAATCATCGAGCGCACGCGGGCAATGGGGCGAATTGCAACTGCGGCGCATTGTCGAACTGGCAGGCATGAAGCCGCATGTGGATTTTAATGAGCAAATGGCGCTGGATGATGGTCGCCCCGACATGGTCATTCATTTGCCCAATTATGGCGACCTCGCGGTTGACTCAAAAGCCCCAATGTCGGCCTATTTGGCGGCGATTGAATCTGCAACAGAAAACGAACGCAAGACCAGATTGTCTGATCACGCCCGCAGTGTAAGGGGGCATGTCAATACTTTGAAGCAGCGACGCTATGCCGCTAGCTTGAAAAACGCGCCGCAATTTGTGGTGATGTTTATGCCCAACGAAGCCTGTCTGAGTGCGGCTTTTGAAGCTGATTCGGAGTTGCTCGATTATGCCTTGCGCGAACAAGTGTTGATTACCACCCCAATCACCTTGATGGCACTCTTGAAAAGCGCCGCCTATGGCTGGCAACAACAAGAATTGGCGCAGAATGCCAACCAGATTGCCGACAAGGGACGCGAGTTGTTTGAGCGCATGCAGAAGTTTGCTGAGCACCTGACCAAGCTGCGCAAAAATTTGGTGCAGAGTGTTGATGCCTTTAACGATACCGTTGGCTCGCTCGAAGGGCGAGTGATGCCCGCTGCGCGTGATTTGGGGCGCATGACCAGCGGCAAAGAATTAAGCAGATTTGACCCCATTGATGGCAATGCGCGATTGCTGACGATAGCGGATTAGCGATCAGCCGCGCCAATGACCACAATAGATGATGATTGACAAGGCTGTTCAAAAGTCAGCATCTCGCGCAACCCGTCATCTCCGCGAACGCGGAGATCCACAACTTGGCAGGCCAGAATGTAGCAATTTCATCAAATTGTGCCTGTTGGGTTATAGATTCCCGCGTTCGCGGGAATGACGAAGCGACTTTTGAACAGCCTTATGATGATTGATGATTGCGGCAAACTTTAAACGATTTGTCTATCAGTTATTATTCCCCCCTCATGCCAATCGAAAAGCTAACCCCAACCCAGCCCGCCGCCGAGCGACAAGCCGCCCTGCGCGATGCCGTGCTCGCCGCGTTGCGCACCCACGCGCCCGAAGCCCTCGCCGATGACAATATTAACTGGGAGGTGCTGCAAGAGTCGTTGAACCCGCCGCGTGGCGATGCCGACGATGAGGCGGCCCCGCCCGATGCCGCCGAGCGCTTTGGCTTGTTTTGGCATGGCAAACGCGCCGCCCGCAAATTGGCCGCCAGCCCAAGCCGGCTGGCGCTGCACCCCGCCTCGGGCGAGGGCGTGAACGAAGCCAGCACACGCAATTTGTATTTGGAGGGCGACAATTTGGAGGTGCTGAAGCTGTTGCAAAAGGCCTATGCCGGACAAGTGAAGATGATTTATATTGACCCGCCCTATAACACCGGCAATGATTTTGTGTATAAGGACGACTACCGCGACAGCGCCGATGATTATTTGCGCAAAACCGGGCAGATGGGCGAAGGGGGCGAATTGCTGAGCAGCAACCCCAAGGCCAGTGGGCGCTTTCATAGCAATTGGCTCAATATGATCTACCCACGCCTGATGCTGGCCCGCCAATTGCTGCGCGATGATGGCGTCATTTTTGTCAGCATTGATGACAACGAAGTGCACAATTTGCGGCAGGTGATGGATGAGGTTTTTGGGGCAGAGAATTTGTTGTCTACATTTATATGGCATAGACGGCAAATGGCTGATAGTCGAAATAAGGATAAGGTATCTGTTGATCATGAATATGTGCTAGCCTATAAGAAGTTAGAAACTGCATTGAAAGGCAAAGAAATAGATCTATCCAAATACTCTAATCCTGATAATGACCCACGTGGGCCTTGGTTTAGTGCGGACTTAACTGGTTTAGCAAATGCTTCGCAGAGACCTAATTTACATTATTCAGTAACAAATCCATTAACAAAGTTAACATATCCGCCATCCCCGACTCGTGGCTGGAGTGTGGGAAAAGAAAAATTTAATGAACTGATAGACGAAAATAAAATATTATGGCCAAGCAAGCCAGACGGACGTCCTCGGTTAAAAAAATTTCTAAGCGAGGTCATTAATTTTCAAACAGGATTTTCTACAATTTTAGATACTGTATATACAACAGAAGGCACGCGCTTGATTCAAGAAATTTTCGAGGAAAAAATATTTTCATTTCCTAAGCCAGTTGATCTTATTCAACAGATTTGCGGTCAGATTGAAGGTTCTGAGAACATCATCCTCGACTTCTTCTCCGGCTCAGCCACCACCGCACACGCCGTATTAGCCCAAAATCTCGCCGATGGCGGCAATCGCCGTTTCATCATGGTGCAATTGCCCGAAGCGACGGGCCGCACCGACTACCCGACCATCGCCGAGATCGGCAAAGAACGCATCCGGCGCGTCATTGCCAAACTGCAAAGCGAACGCGACGCAGCCAAGCCCAGCAAGTCGCCCGCCCTACAAGGCAGCCTTGCGCTTGCCGATGCAGACAACGAGGCCGAATCTGCGCCTGCCGCACACGGCCATCTCGATCTCGGTTTCAAGGTGTTCAAACTTGGCCCCAGCAACGTGCAGGCGTGGCAACCCTTCGTGCCTCAGCACAATGGCGGCATGCAAGACCTGTTTGCCATGCAAGCCCAGTTGGCCCAAGCCCAAAGCCCCTTGGTGGCAGGTTGGCAGGCCGCCGATGTCTTGACCGAGGTGATGCTGATCGAAGGTTTTGCGCTCGATGCTGACGTGCGTCAACAGCCCATTTTTGCCCACAACACAGTGTGGTTGGTGCAAAGCGAGGCGTGTGCCCACCGCCTCTTTGTTTGCCTAGATCCCAGCCTGCATTCGCACAGCATTGACGAAGCCGCCCACAGTTTGCGCAGCGCCGATGTTTGGATCTGTCTCGATAGCGCCCTCAGCGACCAAGCCAAATTGCGTTTGAGCGATGTGTGCAAGGTGCGGGTGATCTGATGGCGGCGCTACAACTCAAATTTGACGCCAACCAGCCCCACCAAATTGATGCGGTGCAGCGGGTGGTGACGTTGTTCGAGGGCTTGCCGCGCCAAACCACTGCCTTTACCCTGAGCGGCGGCGAAATCGTCGCCAATTTGTCCGAATACGACGACTTGAGCGAATCGTGGCTACTCGACAACCTGCTCGAGGCTCAGCGCCAAAGCCATTTCGAGGCGGCAGATCAGGCCCGGCGGCTCGAATACGATGACGGCCCGACCCTTGATGTTGGCTCGGCACAAAGCGGGTCATTTGCACGCTATCCCAGCTTTACCATCGAAATGGAGACCGGCACAGGCAAGACCTATGTCTATTTGCGCACCATTTATGAGCTACGCCAGCGTTATGGGTTTGGCAAATTCGTCATCGTCGTGCCCAGCGTCGCCATTTACGAAGGCGTGCGCAAAAGTTTTGCCATCACCCGCGACCATTTCCGCGCCTTGTATGGCAACGAGCCGGTCAATTTGGTCGAATACGACGGCGGGCAATTGGGCAAGTTGCGCAACTTTGCCTATAGCACGGCTTGCGAAGTTTTGCTCATCACACTGGCGGCCTTCGACAAAGCCAGTAATGTTATTTATCGTTCAAGCGACAAACTGCAAGGCGATTTGCGCCCGATTGATTATGTGTGCGGCACGCGCCCGATTGTCATTTTGGACGAACCCCAAAAGATGAGTGGCCCCAGCGCCGTCAAAGCCATTCGGTCGCTCAAGCCTTTGTTCAGCCTGCGCTACAGCGCCACCCACAAAGAAAACCCAAATCGGCTTTATCGTCTGACGCCGGTTGACGCATTTCGCCAAAATTTGGTCAAAAAGATACAGGTGATTGGTGTGAGTGAACGCGAGAACGCCAACGGCGCGGTATTAGAGCTGTTGCGGGTCGAACGCACCGGCGGGCGCATCACGGCCACGGTGCGCACCCGCATTTTGGTGAATGGCAGTTTGCAGATCGGCGAAATCAGCCTGCATCAAGGCGATGACCTATTTGCCAAAACAAACAACCGCGACTATGCCAACGCTGGATATCGCGTCGAGACCATCATGCTGGGCGAAAATGGCTTTGTCGCGTTCGAGAACGACATCGTGATCGGGCTGCGCGACCAACATGGACAACACAAGGCCAGCATTTTTCGCGCCCAAATCACCAAGACCCTCGAAACCCATTTCACATGGCAGGCCGAATTGCGCCCACGCAGCATCAAAGTCTTGTCACTGTTTTTTGTGGATCGGGTCGAGAATTACACCAGCAATGAAGGTCTCATTCGGCGTTTGTTCGATGAAGAATTTGAGCGACTAAAAGACGACTTTGCCGATTTTAAGTCGCTTCGCCCCGAACAAGTGCGCGAAGCCTATTTCGCCAAAAAGAAAAAGCCCAAGAGCGACGAAGAAGAGGTAGTGCTGGATTTAGAGGCGCTCGCTGCAAAAGATCGCCAAGCCGCCGAAAAGGCCGCCTATGCCCTCATCATGCGCGACAAAGAGCGTTTACTGTCGTTTGACGAAAAGACGTGTTTCATCTTTGCCCATTCTGCCTTGCGTGAAGGGTGGGATAACCCGAATGTATTCCAGATCTGCACCTTGCGCGAAAGCGGCAGCGAGATCGAGCGCCGTCAAGCCATTGGGCGCGGTTTGCGTTTGTGTGTGAATCAGAGCGGGGCGCGGGTGCATGACGAGGAAGTAAACGTCTTGACCGTGATTGCCAACGAGAGCTACAAATCATTTGCCAGCGGGTTGCAGAGTGAATATGTCAAAGCTGGCGACCAAGCGCCCCCCGCACCCAAGAAGCCGCGTGACAATACTGCCATTCGACGTGACCACATCTTCAAGAACGACTTTCAGCGTTTTTGGCAAAAATTGCAAACCGCTTTGCATTATCGCATTCACGTTCATACCCCACAATTGATCGAGACAGCAGTGGCGCGGCTCAATCATGCTGATTTTCCGCAGTCGGTCATTGTCATCGAACGCGGGCGTGTGACGATTGCGGAGTGTATGGTCAAGGTGTTGAGCATCGGCAAAGCCAAGGCCGAGCTACAATTGCAATTGCTCGACGAGGCCGGTGAGCCATATGAAACCAGACGCAGCTTTGCCGAGCGAGATAATTTGGCGAAGATCGTGCGCGATGACAATTTGCGACCTTTTGGCAACTTTAAGATCGAGCAGCATGATGGTGCACCCGCCTTGGTGTTTGGCAATGGCATCGTGTTGGCGGTTGGTCAGAGCCACAATTTTGCCCCTGAATCAGCCGGGCGTATTCGTCAACGTAGCACACTTGCGCCTACCGCCAGTTATCCCGTTTTCAACCTGACCGAGCGGGCAGCGCGTGAATTGGGCATGACCAAGCACAGCATCTATCAAATTTTTTGTGGGATGCGTGAAGAGAAAAGGTTGACGATTTTCAAAAACCCTGAAGGGTTTGGGGCTGTTTTCATCAACGAGTTGCGCAATGTTTTGGCCGATCACATCACCGAGCATATCGAATTTGTGCCAAGTGGTGACTTGGTCTTTACTGAACCGAATGAACTCTTTCCGAAAGAGCAAAAATACCCACAAAAAGAGGTGGTGCTGGCTGATGCGCGTGGGTTATACGACCTCATTCAAACCGATTCGGACGAGGAAAAAGCATTTTTAGAAACGCTCATGCAAGACAAACGGGTATCGTTCTATTTCAAATTTCCGCCCAAATTTCGTATCCCATTGCCCACCATCATCGGCAACTACAATCCCGATTGGGGTATCGCACGGCTAAATGTAGACAAGATGCCAATCATTCATCTTGTGCGCGAAACTAAAGGTAGCGTTGACCTTGAAACCTTGCGTTTCCCCAACGAAAAGCGCAAAATCAGATGCGCCCAACGTTACTTTGCCGCACTCGGCATAGACTATCGCCCCATTCGTGGCTCGACACACGACTGGTGGAAGCCAGAAACTGAAAACTTAAAGATCAACAGCCAATAGGGCGGCGGTGGATGAATAATAAGTAACAAGGAACGAGTAACGAGTAACGAGTAACGAGTTGTGTTAAATCACTTGTTACTCGTTACTCGTTACTCGTTACTCATTACTCATTACTCATCACCCACACACACCCTACGCCAAATACTTCTTAAACCAATCGAGCGTAATCTTCCACGCATCAACGGCGACTTGTTCGTTATAAGCTGCGCCGCGATCATTGTTGAAGGCATGGCCTGCGCCATCCCAAATTTTCTTGTCGAAGGTCTTGTTTGCGCCCTTCATACCATTCTCAAGATCGGCGATGGTGCTATTCACCCGTTGGTCGTTGCCGCCATATTGGGCAAAAATCGCCGCGTTGGTCTCGGCAAATGGCTTGATGGTTTTTGGGGTGGGGCCGTAATAAGGAACCGCCGCCTTGATCTTGGGGTTAGACACGGCGAGTTGGATGGTTTGCGCCCCGCCGAAGCAGAAGCCCACCACGCCGATCTTGCCCGCCGCAATCCCTTGCTTTTCCAAAAACTCGACCGCCGTGCCGAGGTCTTTAAACAGGTCTTCGGGTTTGGATTGGCTCAGCCAGCCGGGCACTTTGTCGTCGCCCATTGCGGCTGTGCCGCCGCCACGCGCCACCAAGTCGGGGGCCAACGCGATGAACCCAGCCTTCGCCAAACGTCGCGCCACATCACGAATGTGATCATTCAAACCGCGATTCTCGTGAATAACGATCACACCCGGGTAGCTGCCCGCTGCGGTTGGCTTTGCCAAATAGCCACCGAGTTTGACATCACTGTCATAAGTCACTTCTTTGCCATCAACGGCGGTGTCGGTGGGCGGCACATGCAAAATGCCCGGCGTGGCGCGGGTGGGCGCTGGAGTGGGCTGAGCGGCGGGT
>JAHBAL020000248.1:99-11048 GCA_018500105.2 Anaerolineae bacterium | reverse complement strand
GTCTCGTGGGCTCGGAGATGTGTATAAGAGACAGCGCACGGTTTGGCCTTGGGCGGCAAGTTGTTGCACCAACTCAGGCCCAACCGCGCCTGTGCCCCCCGTTACTAAAGCGATAGATTTCACCACTCGAAAATTTGCGGCACAATTGCCGCGGTCTTGTTACAGATTAACGCGATATCACTAAATATCGTGTTCGTATTTTACTGGACACAATTGTTAAAATCGCTATACTTGCAGCCCAAATCCGATTTAGCATTAATGCCTCATTCGCAGCTAAATTCCACAGAGGGGACAATATGGAGAAGTGGTTTTGTAAAAAGCAGTTTCTCTACAACTTCCGTTTCTCCGAGTTAAGTAGTGAAATAGGGGTGTTAAGTTGGATGTTATTTGAAAGTTTGTTTTAGGTTATCATTCGCCCGCAAATTATGAAAGGACTTATCCTCAGTGGCGGCAAAGGCACGCGCCTGCGCCCGCTTACCTTCACTACCGCCAAACAACTCATCCCTGTCGCAAATACGCCCGTGCTGGTGCGTGTCATTCAAATGATGAAGGAGGCCGGTGTGGTGGATATCGGCATTGTCATCGGTGACACTGGCGAGGAAGTAAAAGCCGCCATTGGCGACGGCTCGCGCTGGGATGTGCGCATCACCTATATTCCACAAGATGCGCCGCTCGGTCTTGCCCATGCAGTCAAAATCAGCCAGCCCTTCATCGGCAACGACCGCTTTGTTATGGTGCTGGGTGATAATGTCATCCAAGGCGGCATTCAAAATCTCATCCGCCAATTCGACGAAAGCAGCTACAACAGCCAAATTGTGCTGACACAGGTCAAAGAGCCGCAGCATTACGGGGTGGCGGTCTTGCGCCCCGATGGCAGTATCGAGCGCTTGGTCGAAAAGCCGCGCCAATATTTGAGCAATTTGGCCCTTGTTGGCATTTATATGTTCGACTCGCATGTGTTCGAGGCCGTCAATGCCATCAAGCCAAGCTGGCGCAACGAGCTAGAGATCACCGATGCCATTCAATGGCTGGTGACCAACCATTACGCCGTGTTCCCCTACGTGCATACCGGCTGGTGGGTGGATACGGGCAAAGCCACCGATATGCTCGAAGCCAACAGTTTGGTGCTCGAAGAGTTGCGCCCAAGTATTGCCGATAGTGCCACGATTGACGAGCATTCGACCGTTGACAGCCGCGTGACATTGTCGGCGGGGGCGCAAATTATCAATAGCGTGGTGCGCGGGCCGACCATCATCGGCGAAAATGCGCGAATTGTTAACAGCTATGTCGGCCCGTTTACCAGCATTGACAATGATTGTGTGGTTGAAAATGCCGAAATTGAACGCAGCATTGTGCTCGGTCACAGCCGCATTGCCGATCTGCCCGCCCGCATTCAAGATAGCCTGATCGGTCGCCGCGCCAACGTCACCCGATCCACCACCCGCCCGCTCGCCTACAAACTCACCCTCGGCGACTACAGCAACGTCGGGCTGCTTTAAAAAATTACGAATTACGAATTACGAATTGTTATGACCGTAATTCGTAATTCGTAATTCGTAATTCGTAATTGAATGAAGGTTGCGCTTGTTCATGATTGGCTGAATCAGTTGGGTGGGGCTGAGGATGTGCTGGAGACGTTGCATGAGATGTTTCCGGCAGCGCCGGTCTATACCAGCATCTACGACCGCGCTCGTATGCCGCAGGCGTGGCAAAACTGGGATATTCGCGGGTCGTGGATGGACAAATTGCCCGCCGTGTATCGCAAACACCAGCCATACATGCCGGTGTTTGCCGCCACGTGGGCCAACTATCGTCTGCCCGACGATTACGATGTCATCATCAGCAATAAAAGTGCCTTTTGTATTGGGGCCAAAAGTGCCAACCCAAATGCGCGGCATATTTGTTATTGTTTAACGCCCACGCGCTTTATTTACGATTTTGATAGCTACGCCGCCCGTGAACGGATACCAGCGTTGGCGAAGCCGGTATTGCGGCTGATGAACGCGGTTTTGCGTGGCTGGGAGCGCCGCGCCGCCCAACGGGTGCATACGTTTATTGCCATCTCACGTGAGGTGCAATCTCGCATCAAGACCTATTACAACCGCGATTCGGTCATCATTTACCCGCCGGTAGATACGCAAAAATTTGGCGGGGCCGTCTCGAACGAGTCATCGGCACAAGATGCCCCCTTTTTCATCGCCTCGCGGTTGCTGCCATATAAACGCATTGATCTTGCCATCGAGACGCTTGGCCCGCTCGGTTTGCCTTTGCTCATCGCTGGGGCCGGGCGCGACCGCGACCGGCTCGATCAATTGGCCGCGCCGTATCCGAATGTAAAATTATTAGGGCGTGTGTCTGATGCTGAACTGGGGCGTTTGCTCAACCAATGCCGTGCCTTTATCTTTCCGGGGTTAGAGGATTTTGGCATTGCGCCAATTCAGGCGATGGCATGCGGCAAGCCAGTGATTGCGTTTGCGGGCGGCGGGGCGCTTGATACGGTGATCGAGGGCAAGACTGGGATTTTGTTTGAGCAACAAACCCGCGAATCGCTACAAAATGCACTGGCTAAATTTTCTGAGGTAAGATTCGCGCCCGTTGAAATTCGGGCACAGGCCGAGATGTTTAGCATTGCCCGCTTTAAACAACAAATTTTAGGAGTGATGAATTATGAATGATGAATTATGAATTGCATTTACTGATTCATAGTTCATCATTCATAATTCCATAAGCGATGGAAGCCAAGTGTCCCAATTGTCGTGAGATTCGTCAGTTAAAGAATCTTAAGCCCTTTTTTACGGCAAATGGCGCTGCCGCGGTGCGTGGGCAGTGCGTTGTTTGCAGTAACTTGATTAGCAAGAGTGCGCGGATTCCTGAACACGACACATTGCCACAGCCGGTGAAGCCAGCCAAGCCGCCCAAGCCGAGCGTTGCCAAGCCCGCGAAGGCGAGTGAGGGCGATGCCGTTGTCGCCGCAACCGCCCCTGTTGCCCCCAAAGCAGCGGTGAGCAAGCCGCGTCCGGTCAAATTGGCGCCACCGCCCACGCGCACTGGCCCACCGTTGGTGATTGTCGAATCGCCGACCAAGGCCAAGACTATCGGTAAATTCTTGGGCCGCAAATATCAGGTCAAAGCCTCGGTTGGGCATATTCGAGATTTGCCCAAAAATCGGCTTGGCGTTGATCTTGACAACGATTTTGCGCCGTCTTATGTCATTCCAATGGACAAGAAAAAGACGGTGAAAGAATTGCAAACGATCGCCCGCGAGGCGCGTGAAATTTGGCTGGCGACCGACCCTGACCGCGAAGGCGAGGCGATTTCATGGCACTTGACCCATGCGCTCAAAGACGAAATTGCAGGCAAGCCGGTGCAGCGCGTCGAATTTCACGAGATCACGCAAAATGCCATCAACGAGGCATTTGCGCATCCGCGTCAAGTGGATTTGGCGCGGGTGGATGCTCAGCAAGCCCGTCGCGTGCTTGATCGTTTGGTTGGCTACACGCTTAGCCCGCTTCTGCGTGACAAAATGGGGCGCAAAGGCTTAAGCGCGGGGCGGGTGCAATCGGTGGCGTTGCGGCTGGTGTGCGAGCGCGAGCGTGATATTTTGGCGTTTGTGCCGGTTGAATATTGGACGATTGATGCCGAATTGAGCAAGCTGGGCGTGACGCTGGATATGCCGAAATCGAAGACGGCAAGCCCGAAGTCGTTTGTGGCGCGTTTGACCAAAATTGATGGCAAAGACGCAGATTTGCACACCCAAGCCGAGGCCGAAGCGGTGGTATCGGCGGCCCGAAACGCCATTTACCGCGTGCAAAAGGTGGAGCGCAAAGGCCGCGTGCGCAACCCCGCCGCGCCATTTACCACCAGCACCCTCCAACAAGAGGCCAACCGCAAACTTGGTTTTAATGCCAAACGCACGATGGCGGTGGCGCAACAGCTTTACGAAGGCTTGGATGTGGGTGAGGGGCCAGTTGGGTTGATCACGTATATGCGCACCGACTCGACCAACGTGGCGAGTTTGGCGCAAGACGAGGCGCGGAAGTTTATTGCGCAGCGTTATGGCGAGCCATTTATGCCGCCGCAGCCGCCCAAATATAGCACCCGTGCTAAAAATGCTCAAGAGGCGCACGAGGCGGTGCGCCCAACCTCGGTGATGCGTGTGCCGGATGAGATTAAAGCGCACCTTGATCGTGACCAATATCGGCTGTATGATTTGATCTGGAAGCGTTTTGTGGCGAGTCAGATGTCGAACGCTATTTTCGACACCACTACGGTGGATGTGGAAGCCAAACCCGATGGGAATGGAAAATTTAAAATTGAAAATGAAAAATTAACCAGCAACCCTCATTTTCCATTTTCCATTTTAAATTTTAAATTTCTCTTCCGAGCAAGTGGCTCCATTATCAAATTCCCCGGCTTTTTGCGGGTGTATGAGGAAGGGCGCGACGAGGGCGGGCTTGATGATGACGATGAGGCGCTGGGCAAGCGGTTACCGCCGCTCGAGGCCGACGAGGCATTGCGGCTGGATAAACTCATCCCGGCCCAAAAATTCACCCAGCCGCCGCCGCACTTCACCGAAGCCACCTTGATTAAGGCGATGGAAGAATATGGCATTGGTCGCCCTAGCACCTATGCCGCCACCTTGGGGTTGTTGCAAAGCCGTTTTTATGTCACCCGCGAGGCCAAGGCGCTGAAGCCGACGCCGTTGGGTTTTCAGGTCAATGACTTGCTGGTGGGCAATTTCGCCGACTATATCAATGTTGATTTTACGGCGCGGGTCGAGGACGAGCTAGACAGCATCGAAAGTGGCGGGCGGGCGTGGCCGCCAGTATTGCACGCCTTTTACGATCCATTTAAAGAGACGGTGCAGCAGGCGTCGCTCAGCATTCCTAAGCAAGTCAAATTGGTCGAATTGGTCGGCCAGCCTTGCCCGAAATGTGGCAAGCCATTGGTGTATAAGCAGGGCAAGTATGGGCGCTTTATCGGCTGTAGCGATTTCCCCAAGTGCACCTTCACCGAGCCGCTCAGTTTGCCGGGCGTGGCTTGCCCCAAGTGTGGCGGCAAGCTGGCCGAAAAGCGTGTGCGCAAGGCCAAGGCCGTGCGTGTGTTTTACGGCTGTCTCAATTATCCCACCTGCGACTTTACGACATGGAACAAGCCGCTGCCGGTGGTTTGCCCCAATTGCGGCAAGGGCTTGGTGGTCGAGAATGGCAAGGACAAGGGCAAGTGCCTTGCCTGTGAGCATGTATTTGCGGTGGTGGCGGCGGAGTAGGGCGGATTGCCAAATAGTATTACACCTGAGTTTAGTAATTAACTAGATGTAAATGCATAGGTATGGTCTCTATAAAGCCCCCAGTAAGAAGTTTTTGTATGATTTACAATGACTTTTGACCCTTTGTGATGTAGTAATACACTGTACAGATGGTCAATTAATGGTCTGAATACTTAATTTTGGGAATATACTTTTTGCTTGAAAGCCAACTTTACAAAAAGCAAGCAATTAAAAATTCTAGAAATTAAACGGTCAGACCACTAGTCTATAGGATAAACTTAATGATCACAAGTAGTTACCAAGCCTTTAACCAAGATGTAAATGACTTGTTGAAAGGTGTTTTGTCGGATTCTACTTATCTCGAAAATCATTTACTAGAAATAAATAGTTTACTCAATGGCAAGGCTAGCGATTTTGTGCGTAGAACGATAACGCGATCTAACCGGCGATTATCTGGTATCTATTTCACTGATCATAAATTAGCACAACAAGTCTCAAACTTGTTTCATACATTAGGTGAATCTTTTATTTATTGCGATCCTACTTGCGGCGCAGGAGATCTATTACTAGCCTGTTCAGAAAATTTGCCTTGCGGCAAAAATCTATCTGAGACTTTAACTATCTGGGGAGAAAAGTTGTATGGATGTGACATCTATCCGGAATTTGTGAATGCAACAAAGGTTAGATTGATGTTATCAGCTTTATTGAAAACACAAGATTATGATATTAAGGATATTCGAGCGTTAGATAAGTATTTCCCAAATATTGTTGTTAACGATGGTTTTGAATTTTTAAGTAAGTTGCCTAAAACCCATCAAATAAGATTTGTTCTGAACCCCCCTTATTTTTCGCTTGTTCCTCCATTTAAATCTGGATGGACCAAAGGCAAAGTTTCTGCTTCAGCCTTATTTGTTGAACTTTGTATTGCAAATGGAAAAAGTGGAGATCAAATAGTAGCAATTCTCCCAGATGTTTTACGATCTGGCACAGTTTATAAGAATTGGCGGTTATGGATTAAATCCAGAACAAATCAGTATTGTTTGCAAAAAATTGGAAAATTTGATAAATGGACAGATGTAAATGTTTTTATTGCAAGTTTGCAGATCAAAAAAAATATTGATACGGAAGAATTGATAGATAATATTCAGGCGGGGATGATAGCTGATTTAATTTCAAATGAGACTATAAGTGATTTATTTGACGTAAGGTGCGGGCTAGTCGTTCCAGGGCGTGATCTTGACGAAGGCCCAGCATATGATTATATTCACACGAGAAATCTACCCGCTTGGGGTGAAGTAAAAAACTTTCTGGAGAGAAGAGGATTTTATGGAACAGTATTCGACCCACCATTTGTTGCTATTCGAAGAACTTCGCGGTCGAGCGATTACTATAGAGCAGTAGGGACGGTTATAAACGGGTCTAAGCCAATCGCCGTAGAAAACCATCTAATTGTGGCTCGCCCTAAAGATGAATCTCTTGAAACTTGTCATAAACTTTTAACTAGTCTTCGTGATGTACGTACGACAACATGGCTCAATGAGCGTATTTTGTGTAGACATCTTACCGTTTCATCTGTTCGTGAATTGCCGATTTATTTTTAGATATAATTTTTTTTGATAATTAGAGTAGAAATCGAATGTTGTTTTCGTGGATTCTGATTGATTCTGCACGAAATATGTTTATCGCTTGATTAATTTCTTCTTTTCCCTCTAGAGATAATTCTGGTGTATTTTCAAGAACCTTTTTAAGATCATTCGCTT
This sequence comes from Anaerolineae bacterium, assembly GCA_018500105.2. Classification (GTDB taxonomy): domain Bacteria; phylum Chloroflexota; class Anaerolineae; order J036; family Brachytrichaceae; genus AQU-03. Next base: position 4,019 of record JAHBAL020000248.1, on the reverse strand, counting down.
TTTGCTCGAGTTGCTGAATGAGGTCAAAATGCTGAAGACGTAACTCACGTAGTTTTCTACGACTTTGTCTGTTGAGTTCTAAAATATCGACAAGATACTTTGCAGGTGGTTTTAATGGAATTAATTCCCCATTCTGAGAAACACGAAAGAATTCATGACGTGGATGTTGAAAAGGGTCTATAAAACCGCTATCTCCAACAAAACTCTCTTGTGACTCTTGAGCAGGCCACTTATTTCCTTTTAAGTTATTACATCGCCTGCATCCAATAACTAAATTGTTAGGATCATTATGTAAATGGTTGTATGCAGAAATGCTTTTAGGGCGAAAATGATCAAGTTCCATAGCCTCATCTCCGCCTATCTCATTTTCATGTGCATCACAATAAATACAGCGATGCTTGCAATCTGCTCGAATAACATCTCTGTAATAACTATAATCATAATAACTGCCCTTGCTTTTTTTTCTGTATTCTTTTCGTCGTTGTAATGAAGGGAAAAATAAAAAATTGAAAATATTCATATTTATTTAGGCAGTTTGTCGATGTACTGGCGATACACATCCGAAGCCTCTTCTAATTTTTTCAATAAATTTAACTCGCTAACCACAATATTAGCCGAGCGATTTAGTTGTAATTTTTCAAATTCTTGCAATTCCTCTTTGCTTAGTTTCCCTTTCAAATTCTTTGTTAACAATTCGTTAAACTTTCTTTCCTGATCTTGCTTCACTTCTTCGAAAATATTAATTCGTCGCAACAATCTTTTTCTTAAGATTTTAGATTTGTGACCCTTAGGGTCTCTTAAATCTTCTTTTTTTATTATGTCCTCAACAGCGTCTTCCTGCGCTCCAAATTCATTATTCTCATCATCATTTAATGAAATACCAGTCAGAATATAAATAGGTAGTTTCTCATTAGTTTGTCGCAAGTAACCAGCTAGTTCAATACCCAAGTAATTAGCCATCCCATAATTTTTTAGCCGCTGGTCTAAAATAAATGCTACTGTATTTGGATTTTTAACTAATAAAGTATTATATTCGGATGTGTCTCTATAAGGCTCTATAGAAAAAACGTCGAATTCTGGAAAAATCTTTGACAAAGCACGCTTGTAAGTTTTTCTTTCATCTTCCATTTCATCAACAAACCAAATAATTTTTTTCTGCTCACCCAATTTTATATTATTAGACATAATTTTTCTCTTCATTTTTTAAGGGAATACTTATGTTGAATTGCGCACCACCTAAATCGCAAGATGGTTCGCACTTGATGTTCCCGCTATAGAACTCAACAAAATTCCTCATAATTGTAAGTCCCATTCCAGTTCCAATTAAATTTTTGTTTGAATCAAAGCGTGTTGAATATCCAACCTCATAAATCTTATCGAGATCATAAGGAGAGATTCCTTTTCCACTGTCTGCAAAAGACAATTTAATTGCATCATCTAGCTCTAATAAAGTGATGCGTATTTTTCGTGATCTTTGCTGTTTCGTATTTTCCATTGCCCACACTGCATTAGTAACTAAATTAATTAGGATACTTTCCCAATCCATCTCAAATGCCCAAATTTTCGTAGTATTACTATTAAGTTTAAGCTCTAATTCTATTTCACGTTCAGTAAATAGGTCTTTGAAATAACTTAAGGTTCGGTTAACTAGGTTGCTTAGATTAATTTTTTTTCTATTTCTTTTATCTCTGCCAACATTTTTTAACGCAAATTCTGAGAATGTTTTTATCTTGTCGGAATATCTTGAAATAAGATTAATTTGGTCTATTGCATTAGATCTTTCTTCATCGCTTATTAATGTGAACATAGGGGTTAAATATTTAGGAAGATCATCTTTAAGATGATATGCGTTATTAGACAACAGGTTAACCCAATTTTGAGTTTCATGTCCAAATGAAGTAGTAAGGATTCCTAGCGATGCTAAATTCCCCAAGGTGTCTTTCTGTAATTGTAAATCTTGAACTTGTTCTGTCAAAATTTTTTTTAGATCATGTTGGTCTTTTTGAGATTTTTTTAGAACATTTTTGAAATTATCAACAGTTGGTTGTAATATTGCTATTATCTCATTGGCGTTGATGGATTTTTCTTCGTTATGAGAAAATATTTCGCTTATTTTTATTAACTGATCTTCGAAACCCTCTAGAGCTTCTTGCGTTGCTTTATTTGATTCTGCTACTGTTTGCTCTTGTTCTTGTAGTGTATTCTTGCTGTGATGTTTGTTCCTTTCAAATTGCTGCCGTTCGTATTCAAATTTATTAATTACATTTAGAATAAAAAATTTTAAATCTTCGAATGCAGGAAGAAGCATTAAACCTTCACGGTTGGTTTGATCTACTAGATTTGGGTTTGAACTACGTGAGATGAAAACTGCGCCTACAAGTTGGTTATAACCAACATGCCATTTCTCAAGAGATCTCACCCCACCTGGGTGTCGATTTTTTTGCATGAGCAATCCTAACCAATCAAATTCTCCTTTAGGATCACCATAGGGTTTTACACGAAATCCATCTCTATATATTCTGATACCTTGATTTGCGTTCAAGAAGTTGCTAACTTGTGCTTTTGTAATAATATGGCTATCAAGATCAGTTTTTTCACGTGCAAAGAAAAAAGCTTTAAAAATAGCAGGGCCACACCTAGGCAAACGATGTTTGCTATTAAAGACTTCTGACCATTTTTGGGGGCCTTCTGAGTAATCAATTTTGTTTCGCCTTGAAGTTATTTTTATTAAAACTTCATCTTTTGGGCTTAACTCGGCAAATATTTCCCACTCAGCATTTTCAATAAGACTAGAAGATGAAACTGAGCCATCAAGACTCTTAAAGTCTTCAAAGTTGGTTTCAATTTCAACCGAGAAATCAGCAACCTCAGAAAATGGACTTAATAATAAATTTAACTCATTTTGAAGATTTTTGATAGAGTCTTTATCCCACTCGTCTTTAAGATCGGATAATATCATTTGAGTTCCGGATTTAATGACGATGCTTTGTTTATTATGAATGGGGAAATCATCAAAAGTTGCAGTTAAATATAACTCATGTTTTACACTCTCAAGCCTTTGGTTGTTTTTTTCATATTTTGTCCAATCAACATGTAGCTCAAACTTTTCTGCTGATATATTAGTCAGAGATTTAATTATTGTTTTGTTGCATAATCTATCTAATCCCAATCTTCCCAAGCCTTTTTCACCAGTATGTACTCTTTGTTTAGCATTAGAATAAGACAAATCTTGTTTGTGGGTAGTTCCAATAACTAACCAATGGTTAATTAGTTGTTCTTTGCTCATTCCATCCCCATTGTCTTCAATAATTAAAAGGGGATTTTTTGTGTTTAGGTTAGCAAACCTAATCATAACTTTGTTTGCATTAGCATCATAAGCATTTTTTACTAGTTCAATAATTGCCACTATTGAGTTTGAAATGCTCTCACGACCTAATTGCATTGCAACCCGTGCAGAAACAGAAAAGGAAACTTGTTCTACTTGTTGTAGTATGTCCATAAATTAGATTTTAATCGCATAATGTTTTATTGATTTCTAGTTTGGATATCTTTTATCCAATTAAATGCTGGCTATTACTGGTAATACGTCCTGCGCTCGACGAACTCAACAAATCGCGGCGCAGCGACTCGGCGCTGACATCAGGCAAAGGTCATGCGCTTGTAATCAACGCTTATCGCACCTCATAGGTCGCAACTTTACGCCCGTCGTTGCTTTCAAGGGTGATCACATCACCGGGCCGCCACGCAGCATCGGTGCGGTTCATATATAAATCGGTTGGCGAATCGGTTCCGGCTTGGCTGTAAATATTGAGAAATCCATCTTTGAAGATGATGATGTCTTTAAATTTGTAATTCACACCGCGGGTGTTTGAAATTTTCCAATCTTTAATGTCAATGTTATCTGTCTCTTATACACATCT
>JAHBAL020000132.1 GCA_018500105.2 Anaerolineae bacterium | reverse complement strand
TTACCCCCGCCCATCGTTGCTCAATAGGCGCGTTCGCCGGAGGGTAAACCCGTCCGGCTGATCAGCGAAGCCCTATCGGGCTTTTCCAATTAGGTCATGTGCTGACTTTTGAACAGACTTATGCTCACATGAAAATATTTCAGCACAAAGCGCCCTACGCTAAAATTATATTTTCTTATAACCCCATACGACGCTATAGACGAGAAGATGCACCTAACCAGTTTACGCACCCAAGACCCCGCCACCAAAACATATTTGGGTAGCCCCAGTTTGTTGCGACTGCCAACCGGTGAATTATTGGCGACTCATGATTACTTTGGGGCAGGTTGCCCACGCAACCACGAAAATGAGGAACATCTTTCGAGCGTTTATCGCTCGCATGATGACGGGCATACATGGCAAAATGTCACGCATGTTGCTGGCGCGTATTGGAGCACGCTATTTGTTCAAAACGGGGTTGTTTATTTATTGGGCACATCCCAGCAATATGGCTCAATTGTTATTCGGCGTAGTGACGACGGGGGCAACACATGGACACACCCCGCCGACGAAGCGCATGGGCTATTGTTTCGTGGGGGTGCATATCGCAACCCGCCCAATTACCATTGCGCCCCCACGCCCATCGTGCTTCATCAAGGACGCATTTATAAAGCGTTTGAAGATTGCACCCCTTTTCAGTGGGGCACTGGGTTTCAAAGTTTTGTGATCTCGGCTGCAATGGATGATGATCTTTTAAATGCGGCGAATTGGCGCATGAGCAACAAAATTCGATTCGATCGCGGCTGGGTTCCCAGCGAATGGGGCGAATTGAAGCGTGCCGGGATGTTTGAGGGTAACGTGGTTGTTGCGCCCTCGGGCGAATTGTGGAATGTGCTGCGGCTGCATTCATCGCCCGTGCCAAACAAGGCAATTATCTTGCGGATTGAAGCCGGTGGCCTATCGCAACGGTTTATGCAGTGGGTTGAGATGCCGGGCGGTTTTTGTAAATTTACGATTCGCCGCGACCCATTTACCCAAAACTATGTCATGCTTGGCAATACCGTCCCCGATTTACCCGAGGTCAATCAATTTATCCAAGAATATGATCTTTGCCCGCGTAACCGGCTATCGCTTTATGCCTCGGCTGATTTGCTAACATGGCGACATTGCTTAACCTTGTTGAGCGATGACCTTGGCTTGCCCGAAGCTGAGGCACTACGGCACACAGGTTTTCAATATGCAGATTGGTTTTTTGATGGCGATGATCTGTTGGCGTTAGTGCGCACGGCTTACAACGGCGCACCCAACCCGCACGATTCAAACATGATCACATTTCACAAAATTAGTCATTTTAGACGGTTGATTGAAGATCAACTTCTTCGGCCCGTTTAAAATCCGAGCCGATGCAAGACAAACTAGAACACATCCCGCCCATTGATGCGCGTATCAACAAATTTGCGTTCACCCTCGACTCTACTTTTTTTGGCATCGGCTCATACTTCATCGCGGTCAACACCGTGCTGATCGGCCTTGCCGCCCAGCTTACCCACGACAAAGCCATTATTGGGCTGATTCCGCTGGCATGGCAAGTGTCGTTTTTGCTGCCGCAATTGTTCGCCGCTCGCCTCATTCAAGGCAAAACCCGCACCCGCAAAAATATGGTTGTGCCCATCCTTTTGGGCCGCCCGCCTTTTATTATTTTGGGGCTGCTCTTGTTATTTGGCATCAATTTGCCGCCCAATTTGTTTTTGGGCTTGCTGCTTTTCGCCATCATCACCTTTATGGTGTCTGACAGCCTCGCTACCGCAGCGTGGTTCGATATGCTGGCCCGCAACTTTTCACCCGCCACCAAAGGCCGCATCATCACCCTTGGCGGCATTATCGGCTCCATCGGTGGCATCGGTGCTGGCATCGCCGTCGGCGAAATTTTGGGCAACCCCAACATTCCCTTTCCGCTCAATTACGGCATTGTTATTACGATTGCCAACGTGTTTTTTACGCTTTCATCGAGCATGTTTGCTGTCATGCAAGAGCGGCCCGGCAACCCCAAGGTTCACGCCGAGCAGCCCAAAGGCAGCTATTTGACCCACATCAAAGCCCTCATCGCCACCGACGACCGGCTGCGCAAAGCCATCGTGGTGCGTGTGTTGGCGAATGTAGAGCAAATGGCGGCGGCATTTTACGTCATCTACGCCCGCGAACGGCTGCAATTGCCCGACAGCGCCATCGGCGTATTTACAGTGGCGGTGGTGGCGGGCGGTATTTTAGGCACAACGGTTTTTGGCTGGCTGTATCACCGTTTTGGCGCATTGCGCGTCATTCACTCAGCCTCAACCGTGCAATTTATCGCCCCGTTTCTCGCTTTCATCCTATCATTGGTGGCAATACCGGGCACAATTTGGGCGTATATCGCCTATGGTGCAATGTTTTTAATCATGATGATTAACGGTGCACTCGGTCGCTCGAACTTGCTTGGCTACATGAGCTATGTGCAAGAAAGCGCCGACGAGGCCAATCGCCCGGCTTATATTGGGGCGCTCAACACCATCGCTGGCTCGGCTGCGCTCATGCCGGTTGTTGGCGGCCTCATTCTCGATGCGCTCACTGGCGCGGGCTGGGGTTTTACGGCCTACACGGTGGTATTTGGGTTAGCGGCAATCATCGCTGGCATGGGCGCATTGATCGGCTATCGCTTGCCCAAGCTACCTGAGGCACAATCATAGCATGATCGTTGCAAAATTTAAAGTTGCCCCCTAAACAAATTCTTAGTAAAATCTTCACGAAATCTGAATAGTCATTCGTATAATTCGAGTTGTCGGTAAAGGCAACACCATGAAGATAAAACCTATTGCTCCTGCTTTTCTACACACAGCCCGTTTTATATTGGCAGGATTACTCATGAGCCATTTTGCGCAACCCGTCCAAGCCGCGACCATTAGCGTAGATGGCATAACTTGCACCCTCGACGATGCGATCAAAGCCGCGAATACGAACAGCGCCGTTGGCGGCTGCACGGCTGGGTCCGGCACCGATGAATTGGTGATTACGGCAAACATCACCCTCGCCAGCGAACTAACGCCGATCGCCTCAAGCATGACCATCCGCGGTAATGTCGCGGGTCGCTCCGTTTCGGGCGGTTCGGCTGTCAGAGTGTTTACGGTGCAAAGCGGGACGGTCACTTTTCAAGATTTGACGATTACAAATGGCAACGCCACCGGCAGAAATGGTCAGGACGCAAATGATGGCGGCGGCGGTGGTGGTGGCTTGGGTGCAGGCGGTGGGTTGCTCGTCCTCGGCGGCACAGTCACCCTCGACAATGTCGTTGTGTCCAACAGTCAGGCGATTGGCGGGAATGGCGGCACTGGCAATAACACCAACAAAACCAGCATACTCGGTGGTGATGGCGGCGGTTTTCTGAGTGGCGCAGATG
>JAHBAL020000052.1 GCA_018500105.2 Anaerolineae bacterium | reverse complement strand
AGATGTGTATAAGAGACAGGGGTGGGGATATGCAGGTATTGCGAAAAATCTTTCGACAAAACCTTGCGGTCGAAAATGTCGCGCAGCAATCCTTCGTAACGCGGGCCGAGGATGATATTGTGGTGACGCAGGTCGAGATTAAGACCATCGGCCCGGAAACCGAAGTAGATCACGACGAGCGACATGGATTGACGGGTGAGTTTGACGCGCAAATCGTTTTGCAACAAGCGGTGTTTGGGGTCAATCAGCCGCATATAGGTATTGGCGTAATCGCCGTTTGAGATGACCAAATCGGCGCCCATGCGCAGGCCGTTTTTCAGCGTCACGCCGGTGGCGCTGCGTTTTAGGCCGTTGCGGGTAATGTTGATTTCGGCAACTTCACTGTTGTAGTGGATGCGCCCGCCTAGTTCTTCAAATTTGCGCACCAAGCCGTTAATGAGTGCGCCTGTGCCGCCCATCGCAAAATGAATGCCCCATGTCTTTTCGACAAAATGGATCATGGCGTAAATGGCCGGCACATTGAGCGGGCTGCCGCCGACCAAAAGTGGCTCGAAGCTAAACACTTGGCGTAGTTTGTCGCTGCTGAAATATTTGCTGGTGAACGAAAACAGCGTGCGCACGGCATCGAGCCGCAGCAGATCGGGCACAACGCGCAACATGCTGCCTATATCGCCAAAATAGGTATAGCCAAGCTGCAAAAATCCGCGCTCGAACACGGCTTTGGCATCGGCATGAAAACGCTCGTAGCCGTCTAAATCTTGTGGTGCGAGGCGTTTGATCTGCTCACGGGTGTTGGTTGGGTCGCCGTCGTAGTCAAAATAAGTGCCGTCGTCGAAATAAATGCGGTAAAACGGCAAAATCGGCACAAGTTTGACGTAACGTGTGGTGGTGGGGCCGCCGCTGATGCCGCTGGTGATGCGTTTTCCCTCGCCCAAGATTTCGGCGGGGAAGTCTGGCTCGGCGAGCATGGGCTGGCCGAGCTGCAATACAAACAATTCTTCGATGAAATGTGGCACTGTGATCACCGTCGGCCCCATGTCGAAGGTAAAGCCATTGGCGCGTCGCACATAAGCCCGCCCGCCCGGTGCGTCGAGCTTCTCGACGATGGTGGTATTAAAGCCAAGGCTTTGTAGCCGAATGCCCAAAGAAATGCCGCCGAATCCTGAGCCGATAATGATGGCGGTTTTGTTTGCCGTTTTGCTTGTCACGATGCGTGAAATTGTATATAGGTAGACTTAAGGTTTGATGAACATTTACCAAAATATGGATTAAGATTATACAAACCCTATGCAATTTGATTGTTCTTTAAAGCATATAATCATCTCATGCGTAAGGTGATGGTATTGAGTGATGATGACCGGCTGGTCGAGCTGCTGCGGGTGGCGGCGCAATCATTGGGCTGGCAAATGCTGCGCGGGTCGGCACAGGCGGATGTATTGGCGTATTTGGTGCAGCAGCAGCCTAGTTTGACAGTGCTCGACACGGCCATCACCAGCCTTGATTGGCGGCACTGGGCGTTGCTTGGCAAAAGCAGCCCCGCCACGCGCAAGCAGCCGATTGTGGCATTGGTGGCCGATGCGCACGGGCCGCCCTTTCAACACGCCCGCAATACGGGGTGTGATGCGGTGCTGACACAGGCGGCGTTTGAGGCCGATGTCGTTGGCGTATTGACGGCATGGGCGCGGCGCGATGACGAAGCCGAATTGTTGCGGCAATCGGCCTTGCCGTTGCCCGAATTAGCCAAACAGGGCGTGGCTCATTTTAATGCGGGCGAGTATTATGAGCAACACGAATTATTTGAACACGCGTGGCGGGCCGAGCCGGGGCCGGTTCGGCAACTGTATCAGGCCATTTTGCAAGTAGGCGTGGCCTATTACCAAATTCAACGCAAAAATTATGTCGGGGCACGCAAAATGTTTATGCGGGCGTGGCAATATCTCAATGTGCTGCCCGATATGTGCCAAGGCGTGAATGTGGCGCAACTGCGCCATGACGCAAAAACGGCCCAGACCGCGCTCGAAAGCCTCGGCCCAGACCGTATTGCTGAGTTTGATATGCGGTTGTTGAAGGGAGTTATGAATGATGAATGATGAATGATGAATGATGGGTAACGATTAACGAGTAACGAATGAACTAAATTAATTTGTTACTCGTTACTCAGCTCAAAAACTCATAATTCATAATTCATAATTCATCACTCATAATTCATCACTCATTACCCCTCATTCCGTTTAGTGTTCAAATTGCTCGGCTTCGGTTGAGCCAGCGAGGGCGGTGGTGGAGACGTCGGGGCCGGCGATGGCGGTGGCGACGGCGTCGAAGTAGCCCGTGCCGACGAAGGCTTGATGTTTGACTGCGCCATAGCCGTCTTTTTCGGCGGCAAATTCGCGTTGTTGCAGCGCCGAGTAGGCGGTCATGCCGCTATCGCGGTAGGCGCTGGCGAGGTCGAACATGCTCATATTCACCGCGTGGAAACCGGCGAGGGTGATGAATTGGAACTTATAACCCATTGCACCCAACTCGCGTTGGAATTTGGCGATGCTGGCGTCGTCGAGTTTTTTGCGCCAGTTGAACGATGGCGAGCAGTTGTAGGCCAGCAAGCGGTTGGGAAATTCGGCGTGAATGGCTTCGGCGAAACGCTTGGCCTCGTCGAGATTGGGTTCGCTGGTTTCGCACCACACCAAATCGGCATACGGCGCATATGACAACCCCCGTGCAATGGCTTGATTGAGGCCAGCCTTGACCTCATAAAACCCTTCGACGGTGCGGCGACCGGTCAAAAATGTGTGGTCGCGGGGGTCAATATCGCTGGTGAGCAAATTGGCGGCGTTGGCATCGGTGCGGGCAATGACCAGCGTCGGCACACCCATGACATCGGCGGCAAGACGCGCCGCGCTCAATTTTTGCACAAATTCTTGGGTGGGCACAAGCACTTTGCCGCCCATATGGCCGCATTTTTTGGCGCTGGCCAATTGATCCTCGAAGTGAACACCTGCCGCGCCAGCCTCGATCATGGCCTTCATCAATTCAAATGCATTGAGCACGCCACCAAACCCCGCCTCGGCGTCGGCGACGATGGGGGCGAACCAATGCACGTCTTTTTTGTGCTCCATCGCGGCGATTTGGTCGGCCCGCACAAAGGCATTGTTGATACGGCGGACGACATTTGGCACGCTGTCTACCGGATACAGGCTTTGGTCGGGGTAAGTTTGTCCGGCGCTGTTGGCATCGCCAGCCACTTGCCAGCCGCTCAGGTAAATGGCCTTGAGACCAGCCGCCACCATTTGCACGGCTTGGGTCCCGGTCATTGCGCCGAGGGTGTTGAGATAAGGTTCGGTGTGCAACAGCGACCATAATCGTTCGGCGCCCATGCGGGCCAGCGTTTGCTCAATTTGCACCGTGCCTTGCAAACGCACCACATCGGCGGCGGTGTAGTCACGGCGAACATTCGCCCAGCGCGGGTTGCTTTGCCATGTTTGGGCCAATTGCTCGGCGGCGGCGGTTTTACCATTTAATGAAAATTGGGGTTGGGTAGGTTTCATATTTCTCCTAAAATAATGAAGACGTGTAAGTTTTGGCGGCACGTCTCATGAGTGCGCAGATGAAAATAATCGCAAAATCTCGGCGGTCTTGGGGCAAGTTGCGGCTACCTCACGGGGCCGAGTAAGGCCGCTGAGTTTTGCGTTGCGATATGTGATTGGCGAACTGTGCGAGATGTGAAGGCGATCTTACGCTTTAGTCACGCTTGGTGCGAAGAAGGGTGTTGGGTGTGGCGACAGGCGCAGCGGCGGCGGGGGCGCTGTCGGGGCCCTGTCTCTTATACACATCT